>NZ_JBQCJW010000021.1:0-55522 GCF_051967575.1 Solibacillus silvestris | reverse complement strand
TGGAACAATCCGTTCGGGATGTTGCCCCAAGAAAAAACTTAGGCAGAATGTGTCCGAAAATTTGACGTAGATCCACATTGTACAACTAAAGCACCAATTAATTGAAGTTGAAGATTTTACTAAAATACATTATATTAAATCTTCAATAAGTTGCATATATATCCACTTTTACCGGTCCCTTCTACATGCAGCATTTTTTATTTCAAATGATGTTTCATCCATTAGAATGATTTAAAATTTTATCTAACATTTTATAATACAGATTGAGGTGATATATGCTAGGTTTAAAAAACTGGTATTGCCTTTTGAGGAGCCATGAGGGTTCGGGTGCAGTCAGTTTGTTAACGCCTTTCCGCTCCTTATGCTCATTAGGGAAAATTGTCCTCGCTCCATGTCATTGACAAACGCCATGCATTTTCTTCTGCCCCCGTCTCACTTTCAGCCGGAGAAAAAAGAAAAGAAGGACAGTATTTGCTGACCTTCCTAATTTTCAACAATCGCACCTGATGACAGAAGAACCTTCCAAGCGCCTGCTAATTATAATTTCCCCTATTAAGTGTCTAGAGACTTTTTTGTAAATAAACCCGTAATGATGATGATAATACCGTTAACAGCAAATAAAACACTATATATTAGCATCCACATTCCCGTTCCAAATCCCCCTGGATCAAAGGGGCTTAAAATTATACCTGTAAGAAAAAGGACTAAGGGACTTAAAAGTAAGATAATTATTCCAGCCCAAATTCTTTTCTTTTTATTTTTCCCTGATATTTTGAAAGCAATAAGATTCGTTAGGCATAAAGCAATTACAATTATTAAAACCAATATTACCTCTATTTCAACCACACCTTTTTACCCTAATTTTAGCATGAGGAATTCCACAATCCAATAGCCCGTTTTTTGGACATCAGCCTTGCCTCTAATCACATAATTATTCAGTCTAACATGCCAGTACGCCATGACATTAAGCGCCCCATTTGCCACCTCGTCCGAATCCTGATTAATGTGAATCAAATCGCCGTCCTCAGCATATCCCAGCTGCAACTCCCTATGAATTTCCGATGTGCATGGATATCACAATTCAGGAGAAAAACCATTGCATATTTTAGTTTTTGCCACACCCTAGAATAATTTATCAATGTATAATCAAAATAAACTTCCTGTAAAAAACAATACGAATATTAGACTTGCCGGAAATTTGCCTGCTAAAGAAAAATTTTCCTCAAATAGGGTGTTTTTTCCAACACACTTATAATTGATCTCGAAAACCGAATAATAAAATATACTCCATGCGAAGTAGAGTATAATAACAATTTATATATAATATTTAAATCGCCTGAATAATAAAAAAGTATTCATTTAATTCAATGCTGCACTCATTTCAATCGATTCTTTTCTTAAGCTGGACAAAACTTTTTCTACACTCTAATATTATGAAAAATGCTAAGCCTTTATAAAACTGTATGCCCTTTTCCACTCAGCTTCGAAATCCAAAAGCGACTGCTGACGCCTATTTCTGTCATCATTGACAGCCTTTAATGCCACGCTGTGCAATTCGCTGCCCAGTCGCCATTTTTCGATTGACCGATCTTTTTCTCCTCCAAAGAGGGCAAATGCAGTCGCGCCCATTAAGTATACATTCGTGACTTCATCAATCGATGCACCAAGCATAAATTCCTCCGGTGACATAAAGCGTTCAGACCCCCACATTCTTCCGGTCACATTTATATAAGGCATTGTAGTATAAAAATCAATATCGCAAATAATCGTCTTTTTTGCATGAAAGTCATACAGAATGCTGCCATCATAAAAATCAATGGCTACATAGCCCTTCTTTACCACATCGATATGAAATGCCAGAATATCATTGAATACTTCCAGCTTTGTGCTGTCGGACATCTGTATAAACTTCTTTCTGGACTGTGGATACATTTTCCCCATGCATTCCGCGTCAGTCCATTCAAAAATGACAGCAAACCCTTTACCTGCTTCCTCTGCCCTCATAAATTTTATCAAATGCGGATGAGCTAACTCCTCATAAACTGCAACCGTGGCTTTCAGTCTATCTACTGCATCTTCGGTTTTTCCGGAATACTTCGCTGTCGGTGCTCCGGCAAATTTTATAAAGTACTTCCCATCGCCATTTTTTACACCGAAGCAAATATTCCCCGAGTCCTGATCATCATACACCTTGAATACTTCACCATATTTCTCCATAAACGAAAAATCAAAAGGAGCTTTTAATTTATACGGAATATTATTTATGTACTGAATATAAAAATTTGCAATATACCACGTCGGAACAGAATTATTCATACCTTCAAACCAGTTTAGAACATCTTTTGCCTGATTTTTCATAACAGTTACTTCCTGTTCTCCGAAAGGCACAGCCCAAGGTATGGACGACAGCATATTGCTGCTTATATAAAAAGCCAAAAGTGAGAAAAATTCCATAGGCGGTCTTCCGTTAAAATAACCGTTCAGCTGTCCTGTAGCAAAGTGCGGACTTGCCGCGGCACTCCACACAATACGATTAAACTCTTCCCAAGGGTCCCCATAATCGCTGCGGTTAAAATCAATTATTGTCAGCTCCCCTTGTGGTGAAATAATCATGTTGCCAACATGGTAATCGCCGTGTTGAAAGCATTGCTCCCTGCCTTCGAGGAGGTGTCTGTTCTGTTCGATATAGGCGATGATTTTATCGTCATCCTTAATTTTTATTCCGCAGTTTTCGTACATTCTGATTTTGCTGTCTGTTTTGCGGTTGAAACGTTTTCCCCATTCCTCCTGCTCATCTGGCGCAGGGATACTGTGAATCTCCCTTAGTATTTGTCCCGATTTCACCCCAAGTGCATACTGCTGGGCTTCTGTCATGTCAGGCAGCAAAATATCCGCATCTTCCCCGTCACACCATTTGAAAAGCGAATACACACTTCTGCCGTTGTCACAAACGCCAAAATCAATAGGCTCTGACACTTGCACTCCCCTTTCAGCTAAATGCTTCATTATTTCATATTCATTTTTCTTTTTTTCATACTCTGAAATATGTGCTATGCGCAGCAGCAATCTCTCATTCATCACTGTTTCAATATAGTATTTTTTGTCGCTTGACCAGCCTTTTTTTATCGCTTCTATTTTCCCGAATGTATCATAGTTTTTTATATCGAACATAGATTCCTCCCCCTTATTATTACAGATACTTTAAATAATAATAGAATACGATGTAAATATACATAACCTTCCGAATTTTCAAACCCCTTTCATCCACCGTTTACTTCCAATTATAAGGCAATCTTTATGAAAGGGGACTCCTTTGAATGAATTTCATAATTCAAAGAAGTCCCCGTAGGCTTAGCAAAACGTAATTACTGTAACAAATATTGTCTGTGCGGCCAAACTTTTGCTTCTGAATCTGCTAACAGTTTTTATCGCTAAAGCTCAAACAGCTATGCTTTTTGTTTCCTTTTAATGAATGTGTAAATATTTAAAACAACCCCTGTGATGAACATAATAATTGCATTAAACGCCAGGACTAATAGCATAAATCCTCCCGCATAACCAATTCCTTCACCTGTGTCATCTGGTTCCAAGTTTGGTTGACCATTACTAATGCCTATAGCGACAAAACTATAGGAGATCACCGGTGCTAAAAGAGCAATAATAATCGCGGATCCCCACAAAGGGAATCTCTTCTTACGATACAAAAACACCGCTGCACCATCGCATATTACGATAGACAGTATAATTGTCAATACAAAAATATCGTCAATATTCATATAATTAACACTCCCTTTAATTATAGATTAACCTAATAAAGGTATTTTTCCAATCATAGGTAATTGTGAATTATATTTGATAAGCTTCATTCGCCTTTCCATTTACATTATATTTTTGCGTTTTTAGTTTTTGAAGATCAGGCTAATTGCCGCCTATGAGATTCAAGTGACAGCATGTATAACTATCGTCGCCACTCTCCTCTGCATGAACAGTCATTAAAGCTATTCATCAATATTCGCCATATATAGTTTGTCATTAACTTGAATTGCAATAGTCTTTCCAGCACTTACATTCTTTACGTTAAATATCTTACCCGGATTTTTATATGGGTTTTGGTCTTCTGGATAAGAAACGATCTCCTGAATTTGAGTAACCTTTCCTATTTGATCTGCAACCTCGTCAGCAGTTAAAACTTCATCCGTCATTATATACGTGACGTTATCCATTTTAATTTCCGCTGGTGTAAAGTTAGTAAATATGGCTTCGCTGAAATTGCTGGAATTACAGCCTGCAAGAATAGTCGAAACAAAAATCAAAGTAATCGTTATTGCCTTTTTCAATGTACTCACCTCTTGCCTCTCGCTTTTAAAAAATTATGAAATATTGAAATCATAATTTTTTTGTATGTGAATATTAATAAGCGGCACAGTTTATAAAAATAAGTGTTTTGTTCCCCTGAATTTTCCATTTGCAATGGTTTATATAGCCTAAACAAGCTGATGATAATAAAGAATCCAAGCTTAGCTGAATGCGCCAAATACATTCATAAAGTAACCCGTATGTGCATCCATCACAACAGTGGCTTCCATTTCAGTTGACTTTATTGTCACTTCCCACTGCATTCTGTTTAATAACTCGTTACAGAATCCGCTCTTTTGCGCAAGATTTGCACTGATATTTTCTTCCGGAATTCCCTCTAGGCCATGAAAAGAAACAGACACTCCCCATTCTTCAGATGGATTTAATAAATATTTCTCCGCATTTATTAACGCTGTGTCTGAACTGATGATGGGTGATTTGTAAAAATACGAAAAACAGATGACAACAAATACAATCAATGTTATTACTGTTTTTTTCAAGTAAGCACCACCTTACATTCCATTTGTATTTATCCGTAATCTCAATACTGCCGCTCTAATATTCCATTTCAAATAAAACACCAATACGCTAAATCAATTCACTCATTCATCAAATCGAAACAAACCGCAATGTTACAATTTAATTTGCGTTACATTCGCCTTGTGCTTGAATTTTCTTAAGGAGACGAATAAAGCGACAGCTATACTAATAAGTCCGCTTCCTGAAGTGATGCACCATATAATTTTTCCGCCTCCTGTTGCTGCATTAAAAATAAAGCTACTGAACAGTATCATGATACAACCGATTAAACCCCAAAAACCGATCGCCAAATTAGGCTTAAATTTTATCAAATAATAACCAATTACGCTGAAAATGTAGAATATACTAACGATCATAATAGCAGGGAATAGCGGACTGAATTTAGCTGCATAAACGAAGTAATCTAGCTGACTAATATCATGGCCATTTGCAATTTCAATATTAAATAATTTGGAAAACGGTGTTGAATACCCCCATTCCAAAGTTTTATATGTTAGAGCACTTCCTTCATACCAAGCGATGAATGCCGATGCCACTAAAATAAAAATTCCAACGATGAGCTGTAATCCATATTTAAACAATTTTTGTCCCCCAAATAAATTCATTTTATTACCCTTTCACGAAACCGCCTTATTCAAGAACCAAGTTTACGCTCTTTTAATGCAAATTGTACAAAAGCCCAAATAATCCGCAGGGAACGTAATGCATTGGCAGATTAATAAGCACGGGCAAACCAAACCGTATGTTTTGCCTCTTTGCCACAATGAAGGCATATGTTTTTTCTTGCCGGTGGGTTAAATGGAATGTTTCGTGTTGTGAACTTTGTTTTTTCTTTTACATTTTCTTCACCAGTGTCCTCTCCACACCAACCAGCTAATATCCAGCCGGCAATTGTTCCATTTCGCTCGGATTCAGCTAGGTGTTGCTTTAGCTGCTCAATTGTATCAATATGTGTATGTGAATTCTCCGCACGGAAACCTTCTGCTTTTTTAAATAGACGCATCTGCATTACATCAAGTTCTCTTTGAATGCTTTCAACAATGGATTCTAAAGATACGGAAACCTTCTCTTCTTCATCACGCGCTTTCATTAAGGCTTGATTATTTTCTAAATCACGCGGACCAAGCTCAATACGCACAGGTACGCCTTTTAACTCCCATTCATTAAATTTATAACCTGGTGATTGATCAGAATCATCAAGACGAACGCGAACTCCTTGCGCTTTTAAAGCTGCAAAGATTTCATCTAATTTCCCGATGATTGCCTCGTTCTTTTTCCATGGGCCAACTGGAATCAAAACAACTTGGGTTGGTGCTATTTTCGGCGGTAAAACAAGACCTTGTTCATCGCCATGAACCATGATAACCGAACCGATTAAACGTGTGGACGTCCCCCATGATGTTGTATGAACATACTCGTGTTTATTTTCCTTATTTAAATATTTTATATCGAATGCTTCCGCAAATTTTGTGCCTAAGTAATGTGAAGTACCCGCTTGCACTGCTTTTCCATCCTTCATCATCGCTTCAATAGAGAATGTATCAACCGCCCCGGCAAAGCGTTCTGACGGCGTCTTTTCCCCATCATAAACTGGAATCGCAAGCAGGCCTTCTACGACTTCTTTGTAAATAGTCAGCATTTGCATCGTTTCTTTACGCGCATCTTCTTCGTCCACATGAGCTGTATGGCCCTCTTGCCATAAAAATTCAGAAGTACGGATAAAAGGCAAAGTTCTCTTTTCCCAGCGGAATACATTTGCCCATTGGTTAATTAAAACAGGGAGATCTCGATAGCTTTTAATCCAGTTTGAATACAAATGGCCAATCATTGTTTCGGAAGTTGGGCGCAGTGCTAAACGCTCTTCCAATTTTTCTCCTGCAGCTTCTGTTACCCAAGGAAGTTCTGGTGAAAATCCTTCAATATGATCCTTTTCCTTTTGGAAGAAAGATTCTGGAATTAACATCGGGAAATAGGCATTGCGATGACCGGTTTCTTTAAACCGTTTATCCATCTCTTCTTGAATATGTTCCCATAATTCATATCCATCCGGCTTAAATGCAATACAGCCACGAACAGGGGTGTAATCCATTAAATCCGCTTTTTGGATTGTATCAATATACCATTTTGAAAAATCATTTGTTTTTTGTGTCATCTTCTTGTCCTCCTAGGATAATAAAATAATTAAAAAAATAAAAAAGCATAAAGCGCCCTAAAAAAGGACGTCTTTATGCTAATTGACGTGGTACCACCTTAGTTCGACATTAATAACAACTATTATGTCCTCTAAACGTTTGTAACGAAACGACTCGGTTAGCTTTTATCTAACATCTCCGTGGCAGGGTTCAATAAGAAGAGGTGATATAGCTTCCAGCCTGGGCTATATTTTCTGTTTCACAATCCTTATTTACTTGATCACATCATTGATTAAATATTTAGAAACTAATATATCAACTTGCCTAAAATTATTCAATAGTTACTTTAAACATATGTAACAATTTAACATATTGTATTACAGCAACTATTTTTTGAAAAGTATTTTTATTTTGGCCTTAATCATGAATAAAACTATCCTTATTTCTGAAAAGCGCCTGATTCCGGGATATCAAATTATGAATCCTGCATTCTTTTTGGTGAACAAGACATATTTTTAAAAGTAGGTTTGCCAGTAAATCAAAGTTGCAATACGGTTATTGGCTCGTTGTCGCAGATTTCCCCGTTGTCTCGAAAGCCAAAACTTTCATATAGCTTTTTGGCAGCGAAGTTATCTTCCCCATATGGAATCCAGCAGTAACGTGCAGGACCAGCCGGAAAGGTACGTATAAATTTCAGGATTTCTTTCATGGCTTCCCGACCGTAGCCCTTGTTCTGGTATTGCTTGTCAATCATCAGTCGCAAGATGCAATAGCTGTCATCTGCAATTGATGGTAGTTCGTATCCGGTAATCCCGTAAGTCAGCATTACAAAACCGACTGGCTGCTCATCTGCGTAAATAGCAAATGGCAATGGGTGTCCTCCATTGGTCGCAAGAACATAACATGAAGCCATGCTTGACAAATTAGACGCAACAAAGCGGCGTTGTTCTTCTGAAACTTCCAGGTTAAATATAGCACGACGATTTTCCAATGTAATTTTTCTTAGGTTAATCATGTTGGCCGCTCCTTTCATTCCTGTATTGCCTTAATCATGAAAAAGGACACTTTCCTTATTTAGAAAGTACTTAATTTTGGAAGTTTATATTTTGAATCCCTACTTATTCCTGTTAAACTAAGCACCGTTACTTTAAGTCAATTCCGATCATTTTGCTGGTTTCTCCGCTATAATGGCAAAACCACTTGAATTATCGCTTCCTCTTGCTATGAAAATTTATTACCCTTTAACGGCAGGCAAACCAAATACCCCACTCCGAAAATCCCGAAACGCTTCATTTTTGAAACTTATTTCTTAATTTATCTGCAACACGAACCAACTTTACCTTTAATTCATCAAACCAACGTGGAGTATCATGAATTTCTCCGTAATCCAAAGATTTCAGTAATCTGGCATACTTATATAAGTTTGCATATCTTTGAAATTGCGGAAATTGATCCACGACATCATTTTCTAAAACCATTTTACTACGATAGCCATCCAAAAATGAATATATCAATAACTTTGATCGAGGATTATCATCGGCAATAAAATCATCGAGCGCAGTTACAAGATCAAGTGCATACCAGTGATAGACGGCATCATCAAAATCAATGACATTGAAATGCGGTACCTTATCCTCTTCAAAGAATAAATTATCCAATTGAAAATCATAATGAATCAAACCGAACACATCTTTGTCAATTGATAATGATTGAAGCCAATTCGTCATCTCACTCAGCTCTTGAAGTGCTAATTCTTCTCCTGGATGTTTTTTAAATACGCGTTCCATAAACTGTAAACTGTCCAGCCAACTCTTCCTTCTGGCACATAATGGCTCAAACGTTTTTGATAAACTATGAAGTGAGGCAAGTGATTTTCCCCATTCCTCCATCTGTTTTTCAGTAATTGTATCTTCATCCAAATTGATTCCGTTAGCAGCATTGAAGACAACGGCTATATACATGCCTTCTTCTGTTTTTAGTGTTTCTATCAGTTTGCTATTCACTGAGGGAATTGGACTTACCGTTGAAAACCCATTTGATTGTAAATATTGCATGAACTCTAACTCTGCTTTTATTTGTTCAATCGAATTATCCTGATCAAAACTAAGTCTTAAAAAGTATGGAATTGTATTATGTTCAAAAGCATATACAAAATTTGAACTTGCACGCCACAGTACCAATGTTCCCTCATCATATTCCCAAAATTGAAGAAGACTTTGAGCGAATGTGTCATTTGCAACTCCTCTTACCATGTTTCCTAAATTCATCATTTTTCATTTTCCCCTCATTACCTTTGAGAGGATTAAACCTTATTTAAGAAGTAATCCCTCTCATCAGCATCGTATTTTGAAGTTCCATCATTTTCAATAAGTCACCCCTTCCTTAAGTTTCGGCTATAAAAATTAATAGCCGGACAGCTTTTAATTCGACATAAAATTACAAATCCCTCTTTATAATCTCTGCCCTTATGAATGAATAAGGATTACTAACTTAGTCTTTGAAAAAAAAGAATATAAAGCATCGATCGGGAACATTCCGTATAAGAATGATATTCAATGATATGGCCATTGAATGAAGAATGAGCGCCTATCCTTACCAAAATCTGTGTTTTTTCGAAAGTGTACATGGAGATTTTCTTCTGGGCTTTCCTCCAGCCTTTGAAAAGCAATAGATATTCCCCATTCTTCATGTCAATCTAATAAAAATTCTTCATAAATTTACGCTGTGTTTCTTCTAGTTATTAGTGATAAAAAACGTAAAACAGTTTACGACAAAAACTATTGAAGCTAATAATTTTATTTCAAGTGAACACCACCCTAAAATAAAATTATTATGTTATATATTCGGTCACCGCTTCCACATAAAGGCTGATCAAATTAATGTTAATAACCTTGATCAATAATCAAAAAGAAAGAGCATGTTTTGAAAAAGTTTAGTCAAAACATGCTCTTAATGTATTTATCAGGTATTTCTGCTGCGAAGAAATCATCGCAGTGAATAATCGTTGCGCCTATAAATGAAGCGACTTCAGCTGCTAACGCCGATTTGCCGGAACCACTTCCGCCATCAAAAGACACTACCAAAGGATGATTACGCTCTTATAGGTTTTGGTTAATAGTAAGCAGGATAGATTGAACCGCTTCGTTTAAAGAGTATATTGAAAGATTGTTTTTCAAATTAGTCTCCCCCAAATCAAGGACGCATAAATAATGTCAACAGGAGATACGATTATTTTCATCAAAAAAAGTGGACACTCAAAAAGCATCCTTCCTTTAACAAGGGTTTTTGAGTTAAAAATGTAGTCCTTGAATAATTATAGATAGACAAATAAACCATCTAAAATGAGAGTAAAAATTAGCCTATTCAATTTTTAATCATTACAAGTTCTTCCATATCCCGAATCTTTATCTCCTTTCAATATCTCCAATCTATACATCTTAACAAAAAGCTTTAATTTCACAATCATAAATTTGTCGAGTTAAATACCTCTCCCCCCGTCAAATAGTGTACATACATTATATTTCCTCAACACGAATTAATAATAAATTATTTAATTCTGCCGGGAACATTTTGCGGGTTGAAGGAATTGGATAATTAATCCATAATTAGTTGAGGGCATAAATTTCAGAGCAGCTTAGATCTTAATCCTCTAATACATTTAAAGGAGTGATGATGTTTGGTTAAAAACAAAAAAATCGAGAAGCAAGTGAGAGGTTTGTGTTTATAGTTGAATAAACCTCTCATAAGCTCATGGGAGGCAAACGTATATGATGTACTCAAAAAAAATGGTTCAGGGAATTGAACTTACTAGCGAAAACTTTCATAAAGCAGCAGATCTTTTCGAAACGTTGAAGCATCATCTATCAATTAAAGGTGTCATTAAAGGCACTATAGCAGGCAGGGTTTTTCTTTCTAATGACTGCGCATCAGCATTGTTGACAAGCCCTCAAGGCATTTTTCTAGCGGGCAGTACAGAGAACAACGGATTTTTTGAAGAAGTCCATCATTTAATCAAAGAGGAACTGTTACCTGGTCTTGCCTCGAGTGGAGAGTTAGACTATGTGCTGTTTTATCCTGCAGATGAAAAATGGGATGGCGTACTAAAGATTGTAATGAAAGATCTCTTACCTATGCGAAGCGGGCGAATGACGTTCATTCATGATTTGAGCAATATAGACGTTTCGACTTGTAATAGTATTATTCCCGTAAATAGCAACTTATTGCAACGTCAAAATATAATTGGGCTAAGCGAAGTAATAAATGAAATTCTAGAGAACTGGCCTTCAATAGAAGCATATGAAGCTAACGGATTTGGTTGTGTTGCCGTACTGCATACGGATCAGGGCCCGACCATTATTAGCTGGTGCCTTACTGATTGGGTAGTTGATGATGAATGTGAAATCGGTATAGAAACAGATGAAAATTATCGGGGCAACGGTTGGGCACGAAAAACAGCATTGGGTGTACTGGAGCTCGCAAAAAAGAGCGGTATGAGAAAAGTCGGTTGGCAGTGCTGGTCAAACAACATAGCTTCTCAGCGGACAGCTCTGTCTGTTGGTTTCAAACCGTTTGCAGATTTTCCTGTTCTGTTCGGGTGGAATCATCCCCAAAACAATCTCCTTGTAAACGGAAACCATTATATGCTTGGTGATCACAAGTATGGTGTGGAGAAAGATTATGCCCGCGCGGCTTGGAGTTATGCTCAAGCACTTGATGAAGGCTGGGACTGGAACGGAGATATGGTATTATATTGGAATGCAGCCTGTATGTTTTATTTGACCGGCGAATTGGAACAAGCGAAGCATTATTACAAAAAGGCTGCTGAAAAAGGATGGAAAGATATCCATCAACCACATTATCATGAATATGTTTATAGAGAAGAGGATAGTGAACAGATCGCTCGCATCCTTTCAGAGTCACTTAACAATTAGCATGGAAAATACAGCTTTATGCACTTAGATTCTATATTCTTTATAAATATATTCCCGCCAGAACTTTTGCAGCTTTTTGCAGTTATTTGAAGTTAATTGGTCAGGTCTTTCCACTTGAAATTGTGACAGAGGTTGCTGCTGAAATTTGATTTTCAGCATGTTTCAGGGCAACCTCTTTTACTGCTTTCAATGAAATTTCCTGACTATTACTTTACCCATCTGGCCCTATACATAAGGAAAGATAATCTCCCCATTTTATAAAAGCGCCCGATTATTGCATTGTTGATTTTATCGAGCATTTATAAACAGTATCTCCAAAAGAACGAATGTCTTCAAGATAATCGTACCCATCTGGTGAACCATAACGATTGAACATTCTTACTGCCACTACTTTTTCCTCCGGTATGACGAGAAGGGCCACGTTTGTATAGCCGAGTAACTGATAGGAGCCTTTCGGAACGGTATCGCCTATTTGGTTAAAGGGCTGATTCGTGTCTTTCACAAACCATAAACATCCGTTTTTATGAATAGGTAGTGTAGGGTTAGGTGTTTGAATGGATGTTGCCATTTGAATCACTTCTCTAGGTATAATTTGTTTTCCTCCCCATTTTCCTTCTGTTAAATGAATATAGCCCCATAATGCAAGCTCTTGTGCAGATACATACATATTCATTCCAGAACCATCTACCACATCTGTCTCCGTCCAGAAAATATTATTTGCATCTCGTAAAGTATTTGCTGTTTTTAAGTGCGGCCGACTCATTTTTATCCATTCTGTCGATTGAAAGCCGAGTGGTTCAATGACTTGCTCTTTCACAATATCGGCAACAGATCGTCCCGTTGTTTTTTTAATAATTGCTGTCAGCAGCTCAATGCTGGGACCCCTATATGCCCATGATTCACCAGGTCCGTATTCGCTTATTAATTTATCATTCTCTATTTTCAATCCATGTGTGTGTGTTAGTAAGTTGCGAATAGTTACACCTTCATATGCGGATAAATGAGCATCGTCGACAAACGATCGAATCGGATCATCAATGGAAAAGAAACCATTGTATATAGCGTAAGCAGCAGCAAAACCGATATATGCCTTTCTGACTGAGGCAATGTGGAATTGCGTGTCTGCCTTCACATTTCTTGCATGCACCGTATTCGATTGCTTACCAAAATAATGTTCTGCTACGATTTTGTTGTGATGAATAATAAAGAGAGCACCACCGCTCGCCCCCAGCTTTACAGCACTTCCTTTTACATGCGTATGGACATCTTCAAACAAATTTGTATATTTTTTTTCTAAAAGCAATTGAATCACTCCCCTAAAAATAAAAAATACCCCCAATAAAATTGGAGGCACTGTGCAACTACTATAATCGTAATATATCGCGCTAATTTTAGCAATATTCTGTATTCCTATCCCCTGGAAATCATCATTCAATTCTTATAGCTAACCAGCCTTGTTCGTTTAAGTGTGATCCTTTACACTCAATTGCCTTATTTTTATTTTTCCTTTACACAACAATATGGTCCTGTCTATTAAGAAAAGTATTTTCGTTATTTCAGGGAAAGCCCCGTCTGTTACATATTGCTATTGAACAAATCGAAATGAATAGTAAAAAATGCAAATTATTTTCGAAATTAGTAAAATTTTTTTATGCAGCTTTTAAATAAAGATTGATTATTGGCAAATAGAATCTTAAACTAAAGCACCAGTTAGCTGAATCTTAATGTATCATTTTTTACAAGCGTGTAATGATAGTATAGTTGTCCTTCAATTTCCACATTCCCAATCAGATGAAAGCCACCTTTTTCTATTACTTTATTTGAAGCTACATTGCGTGGAAGAACCACCGCATTCAATTGTTTAACATCCGTGTTTTCAAATAGGTAATTTACTAATCCTTTTACTGCTTGTGTGGTGTACCCCTTATTTCTATAATGTTTGGAAATAGAGTAGGCAATTTCTCGATTTGGTTCATTTAGTTCCTTTTTAATACCAGTATTACAGAACCCAATAAATTCATCAGTTTCTTTTAAAATAATTCCCAACTTCAGCCATCTTTCGCCTATACACGGTACATTAGTTAAAAACTCTTTATTATCCGGTATCTCATAGTTTGTAACCCAATCTAATCTCTGTTCTCTAGTCGAACGCCAATCTGGTAAAAACTCATACACTTCAGGTTGCGATGTCAGTTCATAAATAGCATCCGCATCTTCTATTCTAAACTCTCTTAATAGTATCTCACCGCAGTCTATTGTAAACAGATCGTTCATATTTATTTTCCCTCCAATGCAATTACATGTTCGCTAAGTTGAATAATACTTTTCATCAATTTTTATTATAATTTATCAATTCTTATTCGAAATGATCAAACTTACTTTCAAATCCTCACGTTAAATCTTTTTTCAAGTAATAATGTTTAAAGTCCCTCCCAACATTGTCTATCCTTCCAAAAACTTGATAGCCGTTCTTTTTGTAAAAATCCAATGCTTGGAAACTCAAAGTATCTACTTTTATAAAATCACATTCTTTTTCCGCGGCGATTTTCTCCAGCTCTGTCAGTAATTTTGTCCCATAACCGGTGTTCCTTATATCCTCATCTATCATAAAAGTATGAATTTCCATCCAGTTCCAGCAGATTTCACTAAGAATCCCACCACGAACAGTGCCGTTGTCATCCTTCAGAAATAGACACACCTCTTCATATTTGCCCCTTAAATCTTTCGGGAAGTGTTTCAAATTAAACTTGTAAAGTTCATCGTTAATATACTGCTTATCTTTACTATTTAATTCTTTAATAAGATGAATTGACATTTTTCATTTCCCCCATTGTTTATTTTTAGATTTTGCCCTGTTTTTGGATTATTTCAATTATATTTTTTATGAGCATCAAAGAATACCTTATATTTGATTCTTAAAAAAATATGAGCCAACATGATATACAATCACATTGGCCCATTATTATATATTATTCTTTTTTTCCTGGCGTACGATTCTTTGAATGCTTTTTACAGATAAATAATAGCTTGTACTTAATGTAGTTACATCAATTCCCGATAAATAATCGCTGTATATTTTTTTATTCCTTGAATTCATTTCTTGTATTGCACCTGTATTAGAACCCCAACTTCTTACATTACCTTTTTTTCTTGGTATATAGATGCATTCACCATCGATATATTCCTGAATCACCTTCAATAGTTCAGGCGGTAACAATTCATTAGCCTTTTTATAGCTCATTTTCGCACTCCTAATAATTTATTTATTTTTTATTAGAAAGAGCAAAGGCTATATTTAATTAACTGCATATAGACTTTGCTACGCAGCTGAAATATATTTTCTCATAAGATATTTTCTCCTTTCGTTGTTTTCATTTATTCTTATATTACCAGATTTTTCTTAGTATTATTTTAAATACTAAGTTCTATTCTGATTCATCCATCGTTTTTTCTTTTAACCTTAGCCATACTGTGTAATTCATCAGTGTTTTTACATGCTTAAATGCGGTTTTATTTATCTCTCCCAGATCAATGTCATTTGTTGCAGAAGCTCTTCCCAAGTTTGCTCTTTTTTAATGATGACTTTTTCTAAATCAAACATTCCATAATAGATGGCATCCACATTTTGGCTATCCGGCAATGCGGATTGTTCAGAATCGATTTTATTATAAGTCCGCAAATTATTCCTTGTCGGAGAATTCGCGATTGTTTCATCGTAATATATAAGGCTAATATTTTTCATTTCCCCGCCGATTTCAACTTCTAAAGGGTGTGTCATATGTGTTCCTGCATGACTTTCTCCAAAATACTTTGAAATAAGCTGTCCATCTTCCAATTCTTCAATCGCAAATAAATCAGCATTATAAGGAATTGGCTTTGTATAATAAAATATAAAAGAAAATAGTGCACACCCTATTAAGCCAGTCGTTAAAACAGAGCCAAAAATAAGAAGCCATTTTTTTCGCTTCCACCGCTTATTAAACTGGCTGAACAAAGTTGCCTTATTTTCGATTGGTACATAAAGTTTTCCCTCCATTTGCTCATATTCATTTTTACAGCTCCCGCATGTCAGTAGGTGCTCGTTCACTAGCGATTTTGTATCATCGCTCACAACCTCATCCACATAAAGCGGCAACAAATCTTGTATAACGGAACATTTAATTTCCTTCATCTTGTTTCGCCTCCATATACGCCATTATTTTCTTTTTTGCGCGGTAATACGTCACTCTGGCCCAGCCATCACTTTTCCCAAATAGATGCCCAATTGTCCCAAAAGAAAGTTCACCAAATGTCCGGAGGGAGAATACTTCTTTATACGGTTCTTCCATTTCGTGCAAAAATCTATGAATCTTAAGCGCTCGCTCTTCATTCATCAAATGATCTACAAGCTGAATATCCTTTTTCGCCGAATTATCTTCTATTTTCATCTCGCGTCGCTGCTTTTTATACTGAGTGAAATATGTATTTTTCGCGATTGTGAAAAGCCATGCCCTTACATCTTTTTTGCCATCAAATTGATGCAATGATTTCAAAGCTTTAAAAAACGTTTCCTGCGCAATTTCTTCTGCTATATCATTGTCGGCTGCTAAAGATTTTGTATATAAGTAAACATCCCGAAAATACGCTTTATAAATTTCCTCAAAGTCCACTTTCTCCCCTCCTTCACTTAAATAACTGACAAACTAATAAAACGTTACAAGATTTGCAAAAAAAAGTATAGACAGATTCCATGTGCAGTATTGAGCAAAAAGGCCATGCAAAATAAGGCGCGCCTATATGACTATGATGATCATTCATCCGCCAAGAATGCTACCCGGTAATGCCGCCTTATAATAAAAAGACACGCATTTTTAATGGGTGCCTCAGTTAACGTCAATTTATTTAATTTCAAAAGCATTTCAGCTATTCCAATGGGCAGGCCGTCGTATATAAGAGGGCAATATTGTCTTTGCATCACCTTTAGCCGAATTCATCTGCATTTGTGTTAAAAACATGCTTGCAGACAGATCGGCGCCACTGAAATTAGCATCCCGCAAATCCGCACCGATAAAGTTGACTGCCGTTAAATCCGTATTTCTCATATCCGCTGCAATCAAATAGGCTCCCCTGAAGTCGGTTGCCCTTAAATCTTTTCCCTTCAGCTTTTTGCCCATCCAATCCACTCTCTTATTGTCAAACTCTTGCATTTTCCGGACACCGGGCATTTGATCGATTGTTTTTCTCCTGACAACATCGCTTGCCGAAGTAAGCAGTCCATTTAAAGAAAACCTATGCATCACGAGATCAAGCGACAATAAATTATCCGCGTCAAGCTTCGTCATTCCCTGCAATTCCTTGAGCTTTTTTCCGAGCTTGCCGGATAAA
Organism: Solibacillus silvestris; assembly: GCF_051967575.1. NCBI lineage: Bacteria > Bacillati > Bacillota > Bacilli > Caryophanales > Caryophanaceae > Solibacillus > Solibacillus silvestris. The sequence continues at coordinate 38,199 of NZ_JBQCJW010000021.1, read as the reverse complement.
TCATCCGGTATATCATAAGTCAAAGCTTCTGCCGCGTACGCAACCATTTCATGAATTTGCTCCATGATGGGAAACACTTGAAACATTTTCTTTCCGCTATCACTGTTTTCACGCCAGCTCTGGCCTTTGAACGTGACTTGGGAAACGGCTTGACCAGCCCCTAAGCAATCAAATACTGTACATCCTTTGAATCCTTTATCCCTTAACTGGCTATGAATTTTGCAGCTGTAATCGGGCCGCAGATTCATGCAAGCAGTACCTGCCCGTTTGTTAATCGGAAAATCGCTTGATGCTGCAATATGAAGTGCGGTGCAGCAAAGCCCAAAGCACTTCGAACAATCAGCCGTTAAACTCTCTCTAATACTTTTCGCTGTTTCATTATCCATTTTCATACCTTCTATCTTATGTTGGGAATAGTTTTGAGTTTATTATACAAAATTCCTGAACAATATGGCCCGTTAACGAAAAATAGTGCATATACCTTATATTCAAGGATAGCACCATTAAAATGTACTCTTTTCACAATAGTTCGTCAGCCATCATTAAAAGAGGAACATCCATAAGCCTTTCACTCTATCATCCCAAATATTCGCAAGTATATGAAACCTTTTCCGAAATGAATCCAGCTAATATAAGATGTCATTGTATAATAATCAAGTTAAGCAATTTTTAGCCTGAGAAACCGAATTCCTGCAACAGATCCCTTATTAGGAAAAATCGGAAAGAAGAATGTTGGCTTGCAATCCAGCATGTCTTGACATCTAAAGGAAGTTTTCAGATATCTATAAATTAATGATAACCTAAACTGTTGGTGTTCTGATCCTTAATCAAATCACAATTAAGCGGAATTTTTCCGGTTATTTGCAGAATGGAGCTCGTTTCGGGAAAAATAAAGGGAGTTTTTCCGACTATATAGCGGAAATCATCCCATTTTTGCTTTTTTTTAGTCTATAGGCGGAATTTCTCCGTCTATTATAGCTATTTTTAACTTTACATTTCAATTAAGCGAAGTTTTTCCGTCTATTCATTTATCCGATTGGTCGATTCATTTCCGCAAATGTATGCCTAGCAGAAATGCTCCTATTTCAAGTAATTTAATAAATATGTTTGGCAATCCAGCATAATGAGGCAGATTGCAGCATTCCCGATATAACGACGAATTGGCTTGATTGCCTGAAAAATTGTTATTTGCCCTCACTCTTCCGCTAAATCCACATCGTGCGTTAAAAACCGTTTCGCTTCAATAGAAAATGATCCTATTGCGCCGGGCTGCGAATTGCGCACCAAAAAAGGCATCTCAGTTTTCACACTAAGATGCCTTTTTTCGATTGACCTGTCAAACCGCGCAACCTAACCGCGTTTCGGCATTTGCAGGTTAACAAACTATTCGAACGCAGGTGTCGCCGTTTCGTCGTAGTTTTCTTCAAGGAAATCACGCACTGCCTCGCTCGTCATCGCTTCCGCAAGCTTTTGGATCGCCTCGTCGTCTTTGTTGTCTTCGCGTGCCACCAATGTAATGGCGAAATCATTTTCCACACCTTCCGTCAACAGTGCATCACTTTTCGGCGTCAAGCCAAGCGGTGCTGCATAGGCCGGCGTCATCACGACCGCATCGGCATCATCATACATGCGCGCAAGCATCAATAAATCCACTTCTTTAAATTGAAGATTTTTCGGGTTTTCCTCTACGCTCGCCAACGTATAGTACACATCCGTTTTTTCCTTCAATGTAATCACGCCATGTTGGGCAAGCAATGTCAATGAACGATCGATATTCGAAATATCATTGGCGATCGCAACAGCAGCCCCATCAGGCAAATCGTCGATCGAATCATAGTTTTTTGCATAAACGCCGTAATTCGCAAAGTAAATCGGCTGGATCGGCACTAATTTCGACCCATTGTTGCGGTTGAATTCCTCCATATACGGCACGTGCTGGAAGAAGTTCGCGTCGACTTCCTTTGCAGCGAGTGCATTGTTCGGCTGCACATTATCGCCGAGCACAACGATTTCCAAGTCGATGCCCTCTTCTGCCAGCTGAGGCTCGACCAGCTCCAATATTTCCGTCATCGGCGCAATTAAGGATGCAACTTTTAACGTTGTTTCTTCACTGCTGACTTGCTTGCTGCCTTCTGTTTCATTCTTCTGTCCGCAGCCAACCAACGCCAGCACTGCGGCTAAACTTACTATCCAACTTTTTTTCACGATGATTCTCCTATCTTTTATCCAACCATCTTGCCGCAGCCGTTCCAACCATCTGAATGAGCTGCACCAAAATGATCATAATCAAAATCATATAAAGCATTAAATCTGTTTTGAATTGCTGATAGCCGTAGCGGATGGCAAAATCGCCGATACCACCGCCGCCGACAACCCCCATAATTGTGGAATACGAAATAAAGCTGACAATCGAAGTCGTCAAGCCGAGCACAAGCCCTGAACGAGCTTCCACATAAAGAAAACTGAAAATTACCCTCCGAACCGATGCCCCCATCGAAACGGCAGCCTCCACTACGCCTTTTGGCACATCCAATAACGACTGTTCAACAAGCCTTGCATAATGGGCAATCGCAATAATCGACAATGGCACAGCAGCCGCAACCGTTCCTATCGCAGTCCCGACGATAAGCCTTGTAAAGGGAATCAAAAATACGACAAGCAATAAAAACGGGAACGAGCGGACCGTGTTCACGGCTAAATTCAGTATATTGTATACAACCCGGTTTTCAAGCAGCTTGCCCTTTCCACAAAGAAATAAATATGTACCAACAGGCAATCCGATGAGGACCGCAGCCACAATGGAAACACCGACCATGAAAAACGTTTCGCCAATCGCCTGCCAAATTTCCGCCTCGTATTGGATCAGCACCTCAGGCATGTCCGTCACCAACTTTCACAAGCTGATCGACGAAGCTTTGCGGATGATGATTCGTTTCCTGTATGCCTGCCGGTTCCAACTCCACCGTTTCATATATGTGACCGGCATCCAGCACGGTTGCGCGGTGGCAAATACTATTGATTACCTCAAGCTCATGGCTAACAAGCACAATCGTCACACCAAGCGCCTCATTAACCTTTTCTAAAACACGCAATACTTCCGCGGATGTGTTTGCATCGAGAGCAGAGGTCGGCTCATCGCAAAGCAGTACGGCCGGCTCATTCGCAAGCGCCCTCGCTATCGCCACACGCTGCTTTTGCCCGCCGCTGAGCTGTGCAGGATATTGAGCCGCGAACTTTTCCAAACCGACAAAATTCAGGCATTCCATCACACGTGCCTGTCGCGATTTCTTCGGATAATTCGCCAATGCCAATGCGATTTCAATGTTGGCATAAACCGTCTTGTTCGCAACTAAGTGAAAATGCTGGAAAATCATGCCGATCGATTTTCTCGCCTCACGAAGCCCGGCATTTTTCAGAGCTGTCAGTTGTTGCCCGTTAATGAAAACAGCGCCGCTATCCGGCACCTCCAGCAAATTCATCAAACGCAGCAATGTCGATTTCCCCGCTCCGCTCGCACCAATCAAACCGTGAATTTCTCCTTTATTGATTGTTAAGGACACATTTTGAATGGCCGCAAAGGACCCGAAATTCTTTGTGAGCTGCTGCAGTTTTATCACCTCTAAAACACCTCCATTGCAAATCCAGTCGACTACTTATTATAAAAGATATTCCACCAGTCACCAAGCGAAATGTTTTTAAGGCACCTTCACAAAAAATGCCAGACACCTGAACGTTTCGCATTCAAGATTCTGGCATGTATTCATATATTCAGTTAAAAACAATAAATTTAGCGCACACTTTTTTATATACTACCGATTATATACAAAAAGCACTGTCGCTAGTCCCAACACCGCTGTTCCAACAAGTGTTGCTAAAACTTGCACGACGGAATCCGCCCGTTCTCTTTTCCTGCACAGCTTCACTATCAAACGATATACCGCAAACCCAATCACACCGCCAAGAGTGTTTAAAATTACATCATCAATATCCGTTGCGCCGCGCTTGAAAATGAATTGAACGACCTCAATAAATACGCTTGAACCGATGATAAACAGCAACACCTTTAAGCCGTTCATTTTTTTGCTGTAGTAGGCCGCATAGATGCCTAGCGGGATAAACATAAGAACATTGCCCCATACATTGACCGAAAAACCCTGCTCCATTATCATATCGAAAGGCATCAAATTAATATTTCGATACGCGCCTCTTGCGAAAAACACTAAATCCACAATTAAAAACACATAAAATATTAGCACAAGCCAATGTGTGATCATTAATAACTTCTTCACTAAACCCACTCCCACATCTCATTCCTTATCATTATAAACGCCAAATCTTTAGAATAAGTGCGGAAAATTCTTAAGACTTTCTTAAATGTGGAATTTCTATCATTTTCAAAATTTAAATTCAATAACAAAACTCGAACTATTCAACGAAACATTAATTTCCGCAATAGATCGAGTATTATAATGGTCCATATTTTAATTTTCATGAGCCTTGTTTTCCCACTTACATAGACTCCGGCAATGAGTGAGTGCCAAAGCATAAACGTAAACGGATTTCAAACCACTCTCCCAGCCTAGGGAGAGACGTAAATTAGCATCAAATAATGCGGAGCTTGCTATTTCAATCCACTCTCCCAGCCTAGGGAGAGACATTAGCTAATATTCCATCCAGTTTGATTCCCTGATATTTCAATCCACTCTCCCAGCCTAGGGAGAGACGATAGGACATAACGATGAGCTGCCGTTCTTTTTTTATTTCAATCCACTCTCCCAGCCTAGGGAGAGACAAAATTGATACAGGCAAAAAAGCGGCGAATGTGTCATTTCAATCCACTCTCCCAGCCTAGGGAGAGACTCAGTAATAGCTTGCATACGCATGCGCTCAAATATTTCAATCCACTCTCCCAGCCTAGGGAGAGACGTTTGGAAGTAGTTTGCTCCGTCAAGCATTTTAATTTCAATCCACTCTCCCAGCCTAGGGAGAGACAATCTTTTATTAGAAATGCCGGAAGCAATCAATATTTCAATCCACTCTCCCAGCCTAGGGAGAGACATTTGGTAATTCGCTATCCATGTAATGGAACTGAAATTTCAATCCACTCTCCCAGCCTAGGGAGAGACGCCTACGCAGAAGTCGTTGAATCAAGGGTTGATATTTCAATCCACTCTCCCAGCCTAGGGAGAGACACGTAGATTACCAAAACTATTTATTGAATATCAGATTTCAATCCACTCTCCCAGCCTAGGGAGAGACAATATGAAATTCACAATTAAATACTTAAATTATTATTTCAATCCACTCTCCCAGCCTAGGGAGAGACTTGTATGATGCTTCATCTTTGCCTGGTTTTCGCCAATTTCAATCCACTCTCCCAGCCTAGGGAGAGACAATTCAACTGAAAATGAATACGAGCCAAAAGTATTTCAATCCACTCTCCCAGCCTAGGGAGAGACGGACGTAATCACGAAATCAGCAGCGACCGACTTTATATTTCAATCCACTCTCCCAGCCTAGGGAGAGACGATTTAGGTGGTAAGTTTGGCGATGCCTTTTCAGATTTCAATCCACTCTCCCAGCCTAGGGAGAGACCTTATGCAGCCGAAAAGCGAAAGCGAGAGGCGGTATTTCAATCCACTCTCCCAGCCTAGGGAGAGACGAGGATAAGGATGCGCTTGAAATTTTTATCGATGATTTCAATCCACTCTCCCAGCCTAGGGAGAGACAAGGAAATATCTAAACCTAATTGCTTTGTTGCCGGATTTCAATCCACTCTCCCAGCCTAGGGAGAGACGAGGAGTGGACATTGTGACTGATAACGAACGATTGATTTCAATCCACTCTCCCAGCCTAGGGAGAGACCTAAATTGTAGATACCTTTCTCAGCGCCTTTTTATTTCAATCCACTCTCCCAGCCTAGGGAGAGACGTCTAAATTGTAGATACCTTTCTCAGCGCCTTTTTATTTCAATCCACTCTCCCAGCCTAGGGAGAGACACTTCCCATGTGCTCAATAATTTTTTCGTGTTGTATTTCAATCCACTCTCCCAGCCTAGGGAGAGACTCCAAAATACAACCGTATCAGGAGGCGGAGCAATTTCAATCCACTCTCCCAGCCTAGGGAGAGACGTAAAATGAAAACAAGCCTTCCGCATATCTGTGATTTCAATCCACTCTCCCAGCCTAGGGAGAGACATTGCTACTTCAAGTTGGCGCAAACTCCAATCAATTTCAATCCACTCTCCCAGCCTAGGGAGAGACAAAAATACACCTAAGCACCCGGTCTAGCTTAAAATTTCAATCCACTCTCCCAGCCTAGGGAGAGACTGTCATTGGCAATTCCCTCTACAGTGGATTTTAAGATTTCAATCCACTCTCCCAGCCTAGGGAGAGACATTTACCTTATGCGGAAACCCCTTATACAAGCATGATTTCAATCCACTCTCCCAGCCTAGGGAGAGACATGGGTATGCCGTTTTTATTCAGTGTTTGCATTAATTTCAATCCACTCTCCCAGCCTAGGGAGAGACTTCTTCATTCAATACATCTGCACCTAATACTTATTTCAATCCACTCTCCCAGCCTAGGGAGAGACTACTGTCATAATAAATCCTCCATTTTTATATAAATTTCAATCCACTCTCCCAGCCTAGGGAGAGACAGAATGTTCATTACAATCGTTGCTGCCATTGCGATTTCAATCCACTCTCCCAGCCTAGGGAGAGACTTTAAAAAAATAATAAATTTAACGGACTCTATCAATTTCAATCCACTCTCCCAGCCTAGGGAGAGACCAATACTGTTGTGGTAGTGGATGCGATAGCTTTTATTTCAATCCACTCTCCCAGCCTAGGGAGAGACCATTGCTTATTGATATTAATTGTATTGTCATCATTTCAATCCACTCTCCCAGCCTAGGGAGAGACTCTTGCACGGTCTGTTCGTCAAAATGATGCATGATTTCAATCCACTCTCCCAGCCTAGGGAGAGACAAAATGGGACAGATTGAAAAAGCGCGTCAATTATTTCAATCCACTCTCCCAGCCTAGGGAGAGACACGTAGGAAGTTGAAGCGACAGGCAGAACGAATTATTTCAATCCACTCTCCCAGCCTAGGGAGAGACAACGTTTTATTAAAAGCCATCCATCCATGAACGAATTTCAATCCACTCTCCCAGCCTAGGGAGAGACCGCCTTAATGTGAGCCGTTACTGTTTTAATAACTGATTTCAATCCACTCTCCCAGCCTAGGGAGAGACCTTATTTCCATTTATGTGCTGCATTGACAATGAAGATATTTCAATCCACTCTCCCAGCCTAGGGAGAGACCACCTTAATACTATCTTCATATATCAGTAACGGATTTCAATCCACTCTCCCAGCCTAGGGAGAGACGTTGATAATGTGATATCTGCCATATCTTCTAGGTGGATTTCAATCCACTCTCCCAGCCTAGGGAGAGACATGGAATTTCAAAAAGAATGACGAATTAGGATATTTCAATCCACTCTCCCAGCCTAGGGAGAGACGTAGCCCATACTGATATATATTGGGATTATCGTAAATTTCAATCCACTCTCCCAGCCTAGGGAGAGACCTTTTGCCCATTTCTTAACTGAAACAGCAGGAATTTCAATCCACTCTCCCAGCCTAGGGAGAGACTGACGAATGTTGGGATTAAAATTAAATTGTGCGATTTCAATCCACTCTCCCAGCCTAGGGAGAGACATGAATTTACTAGTCACAATGAAAACGGAAAAGAAATTTCAATCCACTCTCCCAGCCTAGGGAGAGACGCAAGACTATCAGCAAGAATTGTTTGTATCAAAATTTCAATCCACTCTCCCAGCCTAGGGAGAGACACGCAGAAGTTATGTATGACACAATTATCGAAATTTCAATCCACTCTCCCAGCCTAGGGAGAGACAATTACTAATGGGTGATTGCAATGGGACGTAAAAATTTCAATCCACTCTCCCAGCCTAGGGAGAGACAGAAATTGAAGAATCTTTACTCCAGCAAAAAGCTATTTCAATCCACTCTCCCAGCCTAGGGAGAGACAAATGATTATATCCGATCTCTTTATGATACCGAATTTCAATCCACTCTCCCAGCCTAGGGAGAGACAGTTGTAAATTGACTGCAAATCACTTGCAGTACATTTCAATCCACTCTCCCAGCCTAGGGAGAGACTGCGAAAACGGACAAAAATTTATCCAAATTCGCATAAAAACACTTTTTTGAAAACCACTCTAAAACTAACTACCTCATCCACCTAACAAAAAACCATATTTCCAAACAAAAAATTGGTGCGGATCCTCCAGTGTTTTCATGTGAGCTTACGATTCGCACCAGCCTACAAGATCAGCACATCCTCCACTTCGATCGTTTCCTTTGCGCCAATATGCTCTACTTTTGATTGATAATTATTGCCAAGCTGATAAAAACGCAGGCTGTCTTCATTTTCGTCAATTAAATCGACTAAGCGCAATTTCAGCTGCTTAAATTGGGTGGCATCGACTACACACTCAAAAACCGAATTTTGAACGCGTACTCCGTAGTTCTCGCATTCTTTCGCAACCTTGCGCAAACGTTTGCGTCCGGCAGCTGTTTTGGTAACGACATCATATGTGACTAAAATCAGCATAGCAATCCCTCATTTCCATAAAAATGGTGGATATTCTTCCAGATCTCCGCGCAAATGACGCGCTAAAAGCATTGCCTGTGCATGCGGGACTAATCCCCAATCCATTTTTTCTTTCAGGAAAGGATGGGTCAACGATTCCTTTTTCCGCTCCTGCCATGCTTGCAGATACTTTTTTCGACCATCATCCGTAAGTATCACTGCCCCATTCTCTTTTACCACGAAATCTTTTGCCTCTACCATTTTCTTATTAATAACCTTTAAAACAAATCGGTCCGCTATGACACCGCGCAGTTCTTCCATTACATCAAGCGCAAGCGATGCACGCCCTGGCCGGTCTCGATGCAAGAACCCTACATAAGCATCAAGACCAACCGTTTCAAGCGCAGATGATACATCTTTCGCCAACAGCGTGTACGTAAACGACAATAAAGCATTGACATTATCCGTTGGTGGACGACGGTTTCTTGTTCTGAAATAAAAAGCGTCCTTCTGCTGCAGAATCATTTGATCAAACAAGCCAAAATACGCATTCGCTGCCTGACCTTCAAGTCCCCGCAGCAGTTCAAGGTCATCGCAAACGAGTATTTTCTTCAAATCTTCGGAAAGCCGCCGGGAAATTCGTTTAAATTCGGGAACATCGATACGCATCGGATTATCACGCGTCGCACGTTCAAGCATCCATTTTTGGTTCGCCACTTTGGCAAATATAAAATTGCGGGCTATACGGGCACTTTCCACTTCACTATCCGAGATTCGGTATTGCGTTTTTCGCAGCACGACATTGCCCTTGCTTTCTCCAATGACGCGCGCCAAAAACTTGCCGTTTGCATTCAAAAATGTAAGGGAGACATTGCGCTCGGCACAGGCATGCATAAGCATCGGACTTGCTCCTGCATAGCCGAGCGTACAAATGGCTTCCAAATTGTGCAGGGGTACACGGCCAAGCACAGCTTCGTCATGGGAAACTACAACCGTCTCGCCCTTTAAGGTCAAATAAGCATTCGGTGTTGTGATGAATAATGTATTCAGTAATTTTCTCATGCGAGATACCTTCTTAAATATGACTTCACATCTTGCGTTTCGTTTAAGACCGGCATACAAAGATTTTCGAGGGAGCAGCTTTTGCAGTGCTTGCCCATCTTTACTTTCGGTGTATGCTGGCGGGAAAAATAATGATGCATTTGCTTAAATTGCTGTCTGACTTGTTCTTTAAGCGCCTCGGTAATTTCCACTTCTTCACGGCGTTTCACTTCATCATAAAAGAAATAGCCGACCGGTACTTCACATGCTAGCATTTCCTCCAGACACATTGCCTGGGCTACAAGCTGCATCACATCCTCCTCCCCTTTTTTTGGCTTTCCGCGCTTGTATTCTACAGGCACCACTCGGTAATTTCCCGCTTCATTTACAAGCGGGATGCCTGAAGGATCCTGGATAAATTCCACCACATCGCAAATGCCTGTCGTGCGTAATTCATGTGACTTTACCGGCATCGCGCGCACAATTAATTTATCGCGGCGCTTTTCGCGGATAAACGGCTGATCCACTTTCTGATGGACAAATTGCCCCTCGATTGTGCGTACATTTTCCTCCCACTGCTGCTCGATATGGATCAATGCCCATTGCCGCGCACAAAAGCGGAAATGCTGGATGCCGGACAACATTAAATAGTCCTCTTCATTAACGGCCTTCAAGGACATCCGCTTTTAACCCTTCCAATCCAGCTACGTCAACAACAGGCTCGTCTCCATCCACTGTAACCGTAATCGAGTGATGTACTTTTGCCGAAGAATATTGGCCAAGCTTTGAATTATGCTCCCACCAAATCACCTTTTTCACTTCCAACGAGCCTTCCGGGCGGGCAGAAGATGCATCATTTTCAAATAAGGAAAGTAATGCCTCTTTTAACTTTTGCGCATCTTCATTCGTAAATCCTGTCTTCTCGGCAAGCTGTGTATTAATACTGCCGACGAATTTGTAAATGCCACGGTCTACCCGATGCTTCATTCCCATAGTATCCGACCCTTTTTTGTCGCCTGTAACAGAATTGACCGATTTTGTAATTTGCGTGCTCGTAATATTGATCGGCTCAATGCTGATAGCCGGATGAATTGAAACAGGACCACGCACTCCAACAGATAAAGAATCTCCCTTGAATGCAAATACTTGTCCAAAAGCGCGGACATCATACCAAGTTTGCGCAGCAACAAGCGCGAATGTATCGGCATTTCCTTTTTTGTCTTTTTTGATTTTAGCAAGTTCCGGCACCGATTCTGCACGGTCATTCAATGATTTGAAGCCATCGTTTGCCCGGTCGTCGGATTGTACGAAAATCGCTTCTCCCATATCCTGCAGACGGTTGCGGATTTTGCGCTTGATCGCCACATCCGAAACCTCTCCGTATCCTTCAAAATTTTGGCGTGGGCGGTTTCCGTTAAGCGGGTCACCGTTCGGGTTGGCATTTGTTACAGTAAAAATAACGGCAAAATCAATTTTGTGGTCTAATGTAGTCATTCTGTCGTTTCCCCTTCCTTATCCTTTTTTGTGTATAAATCCTGGCGTTGACTGTAGTAGCCAAGCAAATATTTCCCGCTTAAAGCTTCGTCATTAAATTGTTCTACCGGGATTTCCGATGCGATTTGATCTATTAAACTCGTATAATAGATACCTTTTTCCCGAAGCTTCATCTGGTATGGCTGTAGGTTTTTTTGGATCGTCAGCCATGTGCGAAGCGGATTTGTTTGGAATGCGCTCATATAACGCAGCGCATTTGTCGCCCGGTTCTCCTCTTTTCCTAAAGCCCGGCGTTCAAGCACATCGGCAACGGCCAGCATACGCCCGAATAAATAATCCCGATCCTTGCAATTAGTATCTAATGCCACTGTAAAAGCCTCCTTTTCATAGGTTTTTCTAGTTAATGAACAAGCAACGGTCAATGCCTGCTCCCATTCCCAGGTCTCACTGTAGAATTGCGGATTCGACGCGCGAACAATCGCACTGCGCACAATATCTATAGGAATATTCCGACCATCAAGCACACACGGAATTAAACGCTCCATCACACCTTTGACCACTTTATCGCTCGGGCGTGGTCCATATGCGGCATGGGCAATCGTATAAAATGATGGTGCACCGTAAAAATGCACTAAACCATTGTCTTTTTTGCGTGTTTGACGCCAGCTCGCTTCTGTATGCCATGCTGCCAGCTGATCAAAATACAGTTGCATATCGTATTCTCTGTAATAGAGAACAGCGAGACGGCCTGGTGTAGCAGCATCAATTGTTAAAATATAAATTTTCTCATCTTTGTTTTCTTCAAATTTAATATCCCTTGAAAGACCGGCCAATAATGCGCGATGCTGCTTGGCCAGTTGCTCTTTCAGGTCGTCATTATTTTCGGTTTCCTTGAAGAGATCAAAGTCTTCTCCCCATTCAACATTCTGGTGAAATAAATCGTCCGATATCGAAGGAATATCCAGATTTTTCGTACCCCACACGAGAAAAACGCGCCCGTCGATCGTTTTCCCCTGGCGTTCAATAAGCCATTTGAGTGCATTATGGGCTTTTTGCGAGGCATCATAGCTGATATTGCCGGCTTCCAGGCTTGTCGTAAAGCGTCCCCGATATGTAAAACCTGCCGCATCATTCGCGGAAATCAATTTTGCTTTATCGCCTGAATTGCGCAGTTTATTCGGATGGCGTTCAATACGCGGGGCTTCTTCACCTGTCACATAACAGAGATCCTTTTCTTTAAGCAATGTATTGTAGTATTCGATAAAGGACGTGAAAATGTCCTGATTACGCCAAACCGGTATCACCACTTCTCCAGGGATATGCACATTAAAGCGGACAAATGCCGCTTCCTGCTCTGATGCGATGACACCGAAAATTTTCGGGCGCTCATTTTGCTCCCCTGTCCATTTTTTAAGTAACCGGCCGTTTTCATCTGTATGCAAAATATGCTTCTGCACTAAATCCTCAATAACGGTCCCCTTTTTTACATAGTTATAAATCGCTTCGATATAAGGGTGGCTGTAGGCCGATGTGCACCATCCCGCAAGCTGGGTGATGTAGGCATCATATGCAGCCGCTTTTTTCTCGTCTGCTTCCACAAATCGTTTATAATCTCCCGCTACAAACATTAATTTATCGTGGAGAAAATGCGGTACATAGTTTTGACCGGATCTTGCGCCTGATTCCTCTGAAAATGGCAGCACCGTGCTTTCTTTTTCGAGGACATACGCATCGTAAAAATTCCCTTCCAGATCGACCAGTACCTCAATATGCGCGGTTTGTGTTGTGTGGGATGTCGGCAGCAGCATATATTCCGCCGTCTGCCCATTGCGGAATTCTTTTCGCCGAGGCTTTCCGACTTCACCTAAGTTTTCCTCATATGTTCGGTACAAAGCTTGTAAATAACTCATTCTTTCACCTCCAATTGCTGTGCGAGAACATCGACCGGTTCCACCGATTCCCCTAACTTGAATGACTTTGGCTCCATCGCATGCAGCGGTCTGACAAGAGGGCAATCCTCGGGTAAAATAAACCTGACAATCCCTTTTTCCATGACTGGTCGCCAAAGTCTCGTTTCCAGTTGATTTTTGCCTGTTTCATCAGGGTAATTCATACCGTGCACCATTACACCAAAATGCATTTCGTCGATGTCGTCATAAAATCCCTTGTTTGTCCCAAATTCGCACGGCTCCACATATCCCTGGCATTCACGCGTACCGAGAAAAATATCCCGGCGTCCCCCCGCATTCACACAGCGTTTCGCGATGTTGTGATGCTTATGTTCGTTAAAATCTTCCTTCAAATCCTGCCGCTGTTCATTGAAGATGAAATGTGCCTTCACCTGATACTTCACATCACGCAAATAACTGTAGTTTGCAAGTGTGTTGCCACCAGACAAGCTGATCGGGCGCACTCCTTTTGATTCCATACGAATCGGATGCATCACACGCACTTCATCAATAATCCAAATAATGCTCGGCTTCCAGTAAATCGACTCTGTAATGCCTTTCAGCGCCTGATACGTAGGGATTTGTGTCGTCATTTTCTCGCCGCCGAGCTTCATGAGCGGATCTGTAAATAACGCATAGTCGCCACTTACTTCAAACTCAATCTGATTTCGTATTTTTGTCATGTCGTTCACCTCCTTATATTGTCAGCAAATTTAACCCGGCTTCCCCTTTTACGGAAAGGCCGTATTCTTCGTCATAAGCGTTTTCAGTCGCGATCCAGATTTTAAATGTGCCGAAATCTACTGGGCGAATCAGTTTTTCTTGCTGAAGGGCACGGAACTCATGCGGAAAAACATTGACTGAAAATTGCTGCGCTTTCTTTAAAAACACTTTATAATCAATCGGCTCATGACTCGTTAATTGGTTGATTAATTCAATTCCTTCCCCAAATGGCACAAGAATTGATTCTGTATTCGCATCGATGACTTCAAAACGGTCCGCCGCCGAATGGAAGCTCTGCGGTAAAATAACGCCAATATTTTTCGGCCGCTTCACATCATTCGTAAACAGCAATTGATGCAGGGTTTTATCTAAATCCCGTACAGGGAAATCCAGCTCCAGCGACAGATTTTCATAATATTGCTTAAAGAAATATTCAATCGCAGGAGATGATAAAAGCTCCCCATCAAATAAATTCCGTTCTTCAATATCACGCAGTAAATAATTTGCAAAGCGCTGTCCCTTTTCGATTGTCGGCAGCTTTGTCAGCACTTCCTCTGCATGCTTGAATACATACACATCGCGCTGATCCACTTCCCCGTTTCGATTGCAGCGACCTGCCGCCTGTGCGATCGAATCCACACCAGCGAGTGAGCGCATCACACACTGGAAGCTTACATCGACCCCTGCTTCAATTAACTGGGTGCTCATGCAAAGCACTTGTTTGCCTGCCTTGAGTGCTTCGTTCATTTGCTTCAGTTTTTCTTTCCTGTGTGCTGGACACATGCCGGTACTTAAATGGTACACATGCGGGTACTCTTTAAATTTCATATACAAATCTTTCGTTGTTTTTTTATTGTTGGAAATGACCAAAATACTTTTTACGTCATCCATTTTTTCGGTAATAAAGTCGGCCAGCTGCTCTGTCGTCCATTCTTCATGCTCATCCATCCGCACAATATTCGTTCGTTTAAAGACCTTTTCAATCAGCGGTAAATTTCCCACAATTTCCTCATCCACATGGATACGCTGCTTCACATGCTGCAGCGCCGGCTGTGTTGCTGTACAAAGAAGAACAGTTGAATTAGCATATTTCGTTAAAAAGTTGATAGTTTCATTGAACAGGGAAACACACTTAACAGGGACGGACTGCACTTCATCGAAAATAATGACGGCATTCGCCAAGTTGTGCATACGTCTTAAATTCCGACTTTTCCCACTGTAGAAACTGTTTAAATACTGCACCATTGTCGTAAAAACAATAGGTGAATCCCAGTTATCCTTTGCTTGATTCAATTTACGCTGCAGTACCATTTCTTCATATGTTTCGGCTTCCCGCTCATCTTCTATGACATTGCTATGATGCTCCAGCACTTCATCGGTGTTGAGCAGCTTACGGACAGCCTGCGCATTTTGCTCGATAATTGTTGTAAAGGGAATGACATAGATAATGCGTTCTTTGCCCTGCTTGATCGCATGCTTCAATGCGAATCGAAGGCTGGCCAATGTTTTCCCGCCGCCTGTAGGTATGGACAATGAATAAACACCTGTCGGCAATTCCGCCTTATTTTCGCAATTATCCGACATCTCTTGGCGCAGTTTCGTAATGTCATTCGGTATAGCTTCTTCTTGCATTTCTTTTAAACTTTCCTCAAGTGCTTTTAAATAGGTTGCGAATTTTTCCTGTACAGGCTGCTCCGGAGTTGCTTGACTGCTATTTTCATCAAACTCTCTAGAATTCGTACGATCCGCGTCTATTAAACTACTGAAAATAGCCATCGTTAAAAATGGCGATACTTTATACAAAATCTGGTCAAGGTCTCTCTTTTTGAAATGCTGCTGTAAAAAATGCTGAAACTCTTTGGCAGCCTGCGAGACATACGCGTCAAAACTTTCTTCGGTCATCACTTCCGTAAAAAAACGCTCTTTAATTTGGGACATCGGAATTTTTTCATTTTCGGCACGCTTCAGAAACGGCGAATTTCCATCCGGATCAATAAAATCATGAAGCTGCCCATGGTGCGAATAAATCGCGTTGGCCAGCATTTCAATCATTACCGGTGTAATGCCTGTGGATCTATGAAATTTTTCCATAAGAAGCCTTCCGCCGGCAGTAGAATGGTTCACGCTCCCCCGTTTTGGCGGCTCGTCCGGATTTGCGATCGCTTCACGCAAATAGATTTGAAATTCATCACTGTATTTTCCGAGATCATGCAGTAAGCCCGCTAAACCAAAAACTTTCGACATACCGAATTTCCCGCCAATTTTTTCGCATATGTATTGCACTTCAAGCAAGTGATCTTTGAGCAGTTGTTCAACCCCATCCGTTTTTCTAACATGAGCAATGTACATTTACCTACCTCCCCATTACTTTAGGTTTATCTTATCACTAACATTTGGTAAAACCAACCATTTATCCGTGGATTTTTTGGCTGTTTATAACATTTAGCAATCCGGATAATTACTCTAAAGCTATATTTGTGAAGTCACATTTTTTATTACATATTTTTAAAAGCTGTACCATTGAATGGGAGGAGGCCCCATATTTCAAATAAATATGGAGCCTTGTCTTTTAGATTTTTCCCAGCTTTGCTCGCATAAAAATTTTGATATTCATAAGTTTTTTCATTCGCAAGTCCATCTTAAATATCATAGGCCACACCCCCTTGATTTGAGTTTATGCTTGAACGGGAAATTATATTCACTTTATCAATTTAATTTTATTTCTCAAATAGGAACTCTAATTAATAGCTTTCACTGCCCAATATTCCACTTTATTTCCCTCAAAATTGCATAAGTTCTTTTTCCCACACATATAATATTTCGTCGCATCAATGCGTGGATTGAAAACTATTGGAGAACAAATGTAATTGCCTAATACAATTAATGCAGTAAAATGAGGCAAATAAAAACACCAATAATTTTTTGGTGTTTTTTATTTGTTTAAAATGCCAATCCGAATATCTATTAAGATAGAAATTACAGTCCTGTTGTAAAATGGGACATTCATCACTTTTATAATTATTGAAAACAACAAAATTAAATCGTCTCCTGTTTTTAAGTGTAATTCGGTGAAAAATGATAAATCAATATTTAGTCCATATAAAATACCCGAAGCGAGACATCATCACCTCACTTCGGGTATTTGTAACTTTAGCTGTATATTATTTCAAGTAGGTATTATGATTTCATCGGTATTCATAAAAAATGTTGGAATGCTCCTGATTTTCACTTTTCTCAGGCAAACAATTTGTTGTATTGCTCAATAAGATTCAACATCATTGCACATCTGATGAATAAATCCCTAAAAATAAGTTAACTGAATTCTTAATTATGTTAACATATAATCATCGCTATATATTGGAGGTGATTTCATTGAACGGTAAGAGTCGAATAGTGTTAGGTCTCATTGGCTGTTTGTTGCTGTGCTTTTTAGGGATCTATAGAATCTTTGTAGATAGCCCTATGTCGCTGTTTGTTGCATATATTTTCCTGATCACCGGATTTATAGGGTCATTAACTTTTGCTGTAAAGTTGTTTAAATTTGCTCGAACTTAGCGCTGCTTTATAGAAGCGCTTTTCTCGATTTTCCTGCCCACTTTGCTCCAACTGTGCTTTACATAATAAATTTAAAACAGACATATGACATGGTATAATTGTCCATATTGAATAGGAGGGATTCGTAAATGTCCATGATTTTCGCTTTTATACCATTCTTTTTTTACCTATGTCCAATTGTATTTGTAATTTGGTTTTTAGTTAAATTCCTTAAAATACAGCAAGAAAAAAATGAAATACTAAGATCTATTGCTAACAAGCTAAAAAATTAAACAGAGAAACCCGTGTTTTTTATATTACAGTCTGGCTCCATAATTAAATAATTTGTTCGTATTATTCAATAAAGTACAGTAACTAAAAGATGTTCACCTAGTTCAATTAATGTGCTTCATTACAAAACATCATGAAACTTCCTGCTAGTTTCTCCGTATAAGAACTAAGATAACTAATCCCCGGGATGATAATAATGTACGAATACAGCTTTGTTAAAATTGAACTGAATGTTTGGGGCAGCAAACCAAAAGAAGATTATCAAGATATTATTCATCGATATGCTTCCAAAGGGTGGAGACTTGTCCAAATATTCGCTCCCTCAACTAAAGGATACGGGTCCGCAGCATATTTTGAATTAATTTTTGAAAAACCCCTTAATTAAGATCTAAGCGGGAATTCCATTTAAAAAAAACATAATACTTAAGCTCATCAATCCATATTTACTGAACAATTCACAATTCGGTAGTAAAATCCAACAAAAAAGACCCAAGCCACAGCTCAAGTCAATAATCATACAGAGTTATTTATGAATCGATACTTTAGTGCCAAGCGAAACTTTAGATGATAACTCTAAAACATCATGATTAAACATTCTGATACACCCATGGGAGCGATTCTTACCGATTGAAGCTGGGTTATTCGTTCCGTGTATACCGTAATGAGGTTTTGATAATCCCATCCAAAGCGCTCCGAATGGTGGAGGCGGATTAAGCTGTTTATTGATGATCGTGTAAGTGCCGGAAGGAGTCGGGGTCAATATTTTTCCGACTGCAATGGGGTAAGTTTTTAAAAGTTTATTGTCATCCATTAGCATTAATCGATGTTTAGAAGTGGATACATCAATCCATATTGCCATGAAGTTCACTCCGTTTTTAAATATAATATGTAGCAATTGAGCTATCTGTTAATTAAACGGAAACTGGATACTTCCACCACTTTAAGAACCATGATGCAGAGCAGAAAGGTTGAATATTATGGGGTGGAAGAAAGAAGGTAAACCAAACCATGCAAGCAAAATGTTGATTATATTGAAGTGGGTAACACAGTGTATTGTGCCAAATGTAAAAATATTATTCATAAATTTCAATCAGCAATTGGAAGATTATGTACATAAAAAAGCCCCCAAAATTAGGAATGTAGGGGGATACAAGATGTACTTCTTAAAAAATATATCTATAGCACAGGGTCCAGTTCCTAAAGCCACCAGTAATTTGAGTAGATATGAAAAAAGTTTAACATTTTTTCTTGCTGCATTTTTTATTATCGGCGAATATTGCGATAAATGTACCCGACAAAACTGTCATCCATAAAATAAGATCCATTTTTCCACCTCCAATCGGCTAGTTATATTATTATACTTCGGATAATGCAGGAACAGCAATCACGGATTATCGAGAAAAATAAAAAGTTAATGCAACAGTTCGACAATGGGCAGCAGAACCATTAAATTGTGCAGTAATGGAGTTGGAGAAAATGAATATTGAAGCGATTTATCAAAATGGATAAATAACAAGTGCACCGGTATGTGGTCGCCATTATAATCGGGTAGCAATTAGTTATGATGAATTTTTATCTTTAACAGAATTAACAGGTGCAGAAAATCCGTATAAACACTATGGTGTTGATCTTGTAGAGATGGATTACCATAGCGAATTTATCCCACTACTCGGAAATGCTCGTAAAACAGAGGAACAAACAAGTTATTATGCAAAGGGTAGAACTAACCAAGGTAGTGAAAATACTGGTATATCAACTGTTTCCACCATTGCATAAATCAATGTATAAATAATGTTCATAAGAAAAAGCAACAAACGCTGATCAACGTTTGTTGCTTTTCTTTACGTAACCGAACTTTGACTCGGGAACGTTATTTATGCTTTATTTGTATATTCATACTATAAACAACAGAAAATTTATATTTAGTTTTTTCATGCTATTTAATTTCAATCTTAATCGCTAATGTTCCCCATTCTTTTTCTTGTTCTGGAGTATATATGTCATAAGTGCCTTTTACCATCTCATCCATTGTCCATCCATCACAATCAAAATCTTTAAAAGGGATATTCTGATACATTTCTTCAAATGTATTATATGTCCTTAATTCAGATACTCTGACAGTTAGTGATTCATCTTGATTAGGAACACTAATAAATTCAATCAAATCACCTACTTTAACCTTTCTTCTCTTTTCATCATTTAATCGAACTTCAACTTTTTTTCGTCCTTTTTTGATTGATTCAAAATATGTTTCGTGTAAAGCCATTTGATGTATCAACATTACCCCTCCAATACATTTATCTTTTTTATTATAGATAGACACCTTTTATATCTATTTAACTTGATTTTAAAATGCACCCAATGTTTGGTGTTTGGGACGTTTTTCGAAATGAATCTTAATTTTCTCATTAATATTATTTAATTATGGTTCCCTTT
Organism: Solibacillus silvestris; assembly: GCF_051967575.1. NCBI lineage: Bacteria > Bacillati > Bacillota > Bacilli > Caryophanales > Caryophanaceae > Solibacillus > Solibacillus silvestris. The sequence continues at coordinate 18,103 of NZ_JBQCJW010000021.1, read as the reverse complement.
TTAACTTTTCGATTGGTGTAAATACAATGTTAATCCCTAATTGGTTTGTATCATTCTCCAACTCTTTTAGCGTAAGAGGACCTTTTACTTCGTTCTTATCCATTTCAATTATCCAATAAGAATAATCGTCGTCAGTAGGACTTTGTGGAGGTTCTTCATATCCTCGTTCATCTGCCCTCAAATGCAATTGTTTAGCAATAATATATTGTTCATCCCACCAGACAGCAGTTACTTCAGCTGGTACATATAAATAGTTAAATGTATTTTCAATTCCATCATTTACAGCTTCTTCTCCGTAGATTTGAATTTGGTGAGCTGAAAGTCTATCAATGCGATAACCATTATCTAATGAAATTGTATAGTCTGCTAATCCTGCACAACTTGATAAAACAAAGCAAGATGCCATCAATAAAATGAAATGTTTCAAGGTGATTCCTCCATTTTAAAGGTGAATATTTAATCATCATTTATTCTAATACGCTTAAAATGTAATAAGTTCCTTTGATAAGATGATTGATAAGATACTAAACCGTCGTTTGTTTATTTTTTGTCATTTGATTTATTTATCTTTTTTAAATTTTAGTCTTGATAACGAACTTTTTATTTAGTAAAAAGTTCTATCCCAACTCCCTAATCCAAGGTGAGACGAGCACGCAGTTGTCAACCAGCTTCTCCCGATTATTTCAATCCACTCTTCAATAAAGGTAGAGACGATTGTGGAGTTATTGAAGGGTGATGGATGGAGGATTTCAATCCACTCTACCAACAAAGGTAGAGACCATCGCGTATGCCATACACAGATGCAGCAGGAATTTCAATCCACTCTACCAACAAAGGTAGAGACGGATCACTTTGTGGATGATGTGCCGGTTAACAATTTCAATCCACTCTACCAACAAAGGTAGAGACCTTTTTTATGCAATTATTTTCAGCTAGTAACAACATTTCAATCCACTCTACCAACAAAGGTAGAGACTGTTCTGTAGCAATCGCCCTCCATCTTGTGACAAATTTCAATCCACTCTACCAACAAAGGTAGAGACTAGCGCCGGGGTTATCATTACCATATCCTTCAAATTTCAATCCACTCTACCAACAAAGGTAGAGACGGATTCAAGATCTTCCCATTTTACGCCGAACAATATTTCAATCCACTCTACCAACAAAGGTAGAGACTGCGCCGCGTGTAACCTCATTGACATCGCTGTCATTTCAATCCACTCTACCAACAAAGGTAGAGACGGTGTATACAATCTTGATTATGTGAATGACGTGATGATTTCAATCCACTCTACCAACAAAGGTAGAGACATTATATTTAGTGCTAGGGAGCAAAATTTGTTTATTTCAATCCACTCTACCAACAAAGGTAGAGACAAATACTTAAGGCAGCACCCGATAATTGTTTGAGTATTTCAATCCACTCTACCAACAAAGGTAGAGACTTCACTTGTTGGACATAAAATAAAGGTTGTTATATTTCAATCCACTCTACCAACAAAGGTAGAGACGGTATATGAACCTTCCACAATTGATTTCGAAGTAATTTCAATCCACTCTACCAACAAAGGTAGAGACTGCTATGTACAGTGCAATGATTAAGCGACAGGTGATTTCAATCCACTCTACCAACAAAGGTAGAGACATAATGTAGCGCCATTAACATGGACACGGCTAATTTCAATCCACTCTACCAACAAAGGTAGAGACTGAAATATGTGGTAAAATAATAAAAAACAATTGGAGATTTCAATCCACTCTACCAACAAAGGTAGAGACTGTATTTGCGGAGAGGTTATTTCTGTTTCTAGGATTTCAATCCACTCTACCAACAAAGGTAGAGACCTATTCTACGCTTCACGCGTAGCGTATTACGGGTATTTCAATCCACTCTACCAACAAAGGTAGAGACTGCAAATACACGTTGTTCAATGTAATTGGCATTATATTTCAATCCACTCTACCAACAAAGGTAGAGACTTGAACGTAGCCGGTATGCATATAACGATGCACTTATTTCAATCCACTCTACCAACAAAGGTAGAGACGTTGATAAAGATGTCATGGCAAAACTTTTAGAAATTTCAATCCACTCTACCAACAAAGGTAGAGACATCAAGTAGAAGTAGTTGAAACTATATTAGGAAAATTTCAATCCACTCTACCAACAAAGGTAGAGACAAAGTTGCGGCCATTTCGAAGCAAACAGATGTTATTTCAATCCACTCTACCAACAAAGGTAGAGACGAGGGATAACTGCATCATCTAAAACTTTTAATATTTCAATCCACTCTACCAACAAAGGTAGAGACGAATATGAAACTATTAGTAATTTACCTCCCAAAGAATTTCAATCCACTCTACCAACAAAGGTAGAGACTGTGAAAATAGACAAAAAAACGTCTAATTTCGTCAATAAATATTAAAATCTAAATTCAACCATTACTTTAGTAATGTTGATTCATAAAACTGAACTATTTTATTGCTCCTAATCGGTGCGAATCCCTTACAATATTTATGGGAGCTTTATATTCGCACCACGCTTGCTTCCTGCTCTTTTAAACATATATACTTTAATTCCAACTAACAATTAACATTAATTTAACCATATAAAACTGCGAACCTATATTACACATAGTCAAATAGAACAGTTACCGGAAAAAAGTTTTGCTATGAAGATCCTTTTTACACCTATACTATTACTACGCTACCAGCAAAGACACAATTCCCTCAATGCACTTTCCACATTGCTGCAGCAAGCCCCCAAAGGAATTTATTGCTAATAAGCGCTTCAAAGCATAGAACATTCCAATTGATTTCGCGGATGCCTATTCCTATCGGGAACGTAGAAGTAGAGAGAACTCAAAGCGCGGCAAACTTGATGTTCTAAGTTACATGGTTCACCCCAATAGTAGCCCCTTCATTTTCGCTTCCTTGATCCATTGAGGGTACTCTTCCATCAGCAAATCGTAAAGCTCATTATCCGCAACGGCGGCCGGGTTTTGCACACTGAAGAAGCCTGCATTGTCAATATAACGTCCTTCCAGCGTATCGAGCTCCTCCAAATATTTGAACTGTGATTGCCTTGAGCGGCCGAAAAGACCTTTACGCGTTTCATCAATCGCCATGAATTGCCAGAAGATCGGCTCGAACGAAGCATTCACAATTTGCTTTGTCGTTTGGTCGCGGTCGAATGTATCGCCGTCCGTAACAAACATCACATATACCGGAATGTCCTGCGGTGCGGGTTTTTTGCGATGTGATGATGAACCGATATAATGCTTCCGGATTAAGGTAATCGCTTTTGAATAATAGGTACTGCCCTCTAACGGATAGGTTTTTAATAATTGCCCTAAAAAGTTTTGGTTATTGGCAATCGTCAATTCACCCGCATCATGCGCATTTTTCCCGAATAAAAAAATATCGATGGAACCATTGTCATCAAAGCGTGTTGCCAATGCTAAAATGCGCTCAATAAAATGCTGGATTTTGCCGGATGCGTATAAGCTCGACATTGAGCCCGAAATATCCAAGCATAGTGCAACCTTGGCCTGATGCTGCTGCAGCCCGACCTTCTCCAGCGAAACAAGCGCTTTTTTCGATAAATCCAATAAATGCGGCGCCTCTTTTTCCAAGCGCTTTTCCAGCTGCACCTTCTTATCATTCACTGGTGCCTCAACAGCCGGCTCCTCGGCCATCACTCCACCGAAGCTCGTCAACAGCGCGGCAAGCCCGCCATCAAAGCCTTGCCCGACGCTTGCAATCCGCCATAAAGATTTATAATAAATTTCGCCGATAATGATGGCCTTTTGCTGCTGAAAATCGGACGGGGAAAATTGATATTGCATAATAATCGAATTGTTCGCCTTGACAATAAACGATCCGTGTTCAATTTGGTTCATCATTTGATTGCCGTCAATTGTAGCCGTGAAAACCAAGTACGGCACTGTTGGCGGAAGCTTCGACAAATCAATCGCAAAATTGCTTTTTCCTTGCCCATTTTGAAGGCGGATTTCATTGTTTGGCGATTGGAGCTGATTGTAAAAGACCATGTAACGATCATCCTGCAGTTGACGCTGCTCATTTAACCCAAAACATGTAAAATCAATTTCAAATGGCGCTTGTATCGACACCTCTACTTCTAATTGAAGCATATTCGTATGGTCTGCAAGCTTTACCTTTTCCCCTCGAATCAATGTTTTCATTGTCATCATCCCCTTAGTTATGATCATTATAGAAATTCACCCTTTCAGCTAATGACAGGTGAATTTAAATACAGCATTACATCTTCTTCAGCTTTTCGTATTGCAGCTGCAGTTGTTCAATGCGTTTTCGCCCTTCATCTCGGTTGCGAACCGTTTCCGCCTGGATCTGCTTCGTTTCCTCAATGCCCGCTATAATCGTTTGCCATGTTTGTTCAATTGTTTCGATTTTAATGCTCGGGTTCCCTGCCTGGCGGGCAATATCCACTGAATTTCTCCGCACATTTTCCGCATTGCGGATCAGCATTTCATTTGTGCGCTTATCCAGCTCCGCCATCGAATCAGACACAAGCTTTTGACGCTGGATTGTCACGGCATGGATAAGCCCCTGTTTGAAAATTGGGATTGTCGTGACGAATGCCGAGTTGATTTTACCGATGAGATGGTTGTTCCCCTGCTGCATTAAACGAATTTGAGGTGCTGACTGGAACGAGACTTGCTGCGCCATTTCAAGATCATAGCCGCGCTGCTGAAGCAATTCAACCGAACGCTTCAATGTTTCCATTTCCATGATCGCTTCATGGTCGCCTTGTTCGGCCCTTCCATTCAAATTTTGAATTGTCGCATTCAGTTCTTCCACTTTAATTTCAATGGCGGCTACATATTCGCTCAATTGCTTAAAATAATTCAAGTTTTCGTCATACATTTGCTCAAGCTGCACCGTGTTGCGCTTCATTTCGATTTCATACTTTTGGATTTCCGTGTACACTTGATCGACTTCTTTATTCAGCGTGTCGTACTTCGAAAGAATTTTCTCCAATTGCACTTTGCTTTTCGAGAAAAGTCGCTTCAAAAATCCGCCTTTGCTTTCCTCTTCCTCAAAGTCCTTCGGGTCAAAACGGTCCATAATTTTATTCAAATTCGTCAATAGCTTCGTGGACTTTTCTAAATCGCTTTGCTTAATCGTGGCAAGCATACGATCCGAAAAGGTCGAAATGCCGCTTGCCGTTTCCTTCCCGAACTCCAGCACAGCAATCTGGTTTTTCGGGTCAATGCGCTGCGCCAATGTTTTTACTTGCGGTTCCTGCTTTAATGCTAGCTGGCGCTGACGGATTTGCGAAAGCTCCTCCGTTGAAACAAGAGCCTGCACAGGTTCTGCTGCAACCGGCACTTGCGGATTTTCAATTGTCGTTGTTCTTTTTTCCAAATCTTCAAATAACGGATTATCTGTCATGCTTTTCACCTTTTCCAAAAATTATTTTGAGCCTGCTTGCCACTGCATGCCCCAGCCATACGCCTGATCTAAATTTCTATGACCATCGAAATATTCGACTAATCGTTCAACGCGGAAAGTTTCGTTATTTACATTTTCAATCATCGCAATAGCGCACATGCCCATATTAGAGCGCGTCTCATCTAATCGGACAACAATATCTTGGCCGCCAGGATAGGATAAAGTTACGACACCATCCGCCTGTGCCCAGTTTGCCACGCCCTCATAAATAAACGTATAGACAACAAGGCGTTTAATTTGCGCTATCTGATCACCGTTAATGCGCAGATTTTCACCGCCGGAAACAGCACCGGTGCGATCATCGCCGTCCAATTGAATAAACGGGGAATAATCCAAGGAACCAAAGGCATTGCCAAGAGCCTGCACACAGCCCTTTTGCCCGTTTGTCAATTCATAAAGGCAGCCCAAATCCAAGTCTATTCCTTTATTTTTCCCGAACAAGCCGGATAAAAGCCCGCCCTTTTGCTGCTGTTGGTTCCAGTTCAAGTTCACCACGATTTCTCCTAATGTGGCGCTTTTCTTCTGTAAATCAATCGTTTGCCCTTTTTTAGTTAATTCGATTTTGTTCAGGTTGACCATTTCAAACTCCCCTTTTCCATGCTGTTCATTAATATTTGCCGTAAACAATGTTCCGCAAAATCTGCGCCTGACTTTTGGACGATGGATAAACCGAGCTGTTCGGCATATTGTGTGAGCTCGCCATGCAAAGGCACGAAGTAATGATCCGCAAGCTGCAGCATACTCATATCCATCAGTGAATCACCTGCCGCAAAATGCCTATCATAGTGCCGCAAACTTTTAATGTATTGGACAGCCGCTCCCTTCGTTAAAAACTTCGGCAATATATAAAACTTTCTCCCTTGTAAATAGCCATGCCACTCATACTGCTGCAATGCTTCATTCAAGTGGCGGATTTCATTTAAATCTGCCGTTTCGGGATCGACAATGAAGCAGTAGTACAAATCATCAATGATATGATGGCGCAAAAAGTAGTTTGCCGAAAGCTGTTTAGAAAATATACCGCCGATTTGCTCAAGCGACAGCGGCAGCATTGTTAGCTGTTGTTCGATATGCTGCTGCCACACTGGATCTATTTGCCCGTTGCGGAAAATAATGCCCCCATTTGCAACGATGGCAGCCTCCGGGACGACCGCCTGCTGAAACAGCGTAATGCGTTCATATTGCGCGACCGAACGTGTCGTCACCGGAACGAAATGCATATGATGATGGATTTGCTGCAATAGTTGCTCAATCGATGCATTAATATACGAAATCTCCCGTTCTTCAAGCTGCTCGATGCATAAACAATTTTCCATCGCGGATTGGATGGTGCGCTTCGAAAAAATAAGCGTTCGATCCAGATCAGAGGTGAATAACTGCATTTATGTCAGCTCCTTAATGAGTCCACAGCATGCATACGTCATATTATCGTAATACTCGATTTCCACATTATGCTCTTCTGCCAGCAAATAAATATGTGCCAGATTTTGCTTTGCGGAAGGATTGACAAGAATTTTCCACGGAACTCTTCGTAAGAGCACACGTGTCGTTTCCCCTACACCAGGCTTTATATGATGGATGCTCTTAATTTGAAAGCGCTGCTGGATTTCCTGAATGCATTGAAGCCCGCGCCATGTCGGCTGTTGTTCATCTTGTTCGTTTTCAACCGTTTGTTTTGCTTCTTTCATTAAGCCTGGCGAGAAATGCAGCGCGATAGCTTCTATGTATGCTTTTGAAACGTCCTGTTGCTCAAGTTCCCTGTAAAATTTCGCGCCATGAAAATCCTCTTTGTCCATCAGCTGCTCATTCAGCACCGTTCGGCTGACTAAACCTGATACCGTTGAATTTAAGCACGCCGACGGGATTAGGAAATCTTCGCGGGTCCCAAATAGCTTGACGCAATGTCCGGGATCCGCAAGCACCGCCAGCTGTGCATCAAGCGGCGGGCGGCCACATTCATTCCAGCGGGCAACCGATTGCTCCAGCTCTTTTGTGATCGCCCCCTTTCCTGTCCAGCCGTCAACAAATTGCACGCTCGCATTCGGATGATGGTGCAAAATATAATGCAAAGCCGTTTCATCGATGCCGCGCCCGCGGATGATGGACACCGTATAATGCGGCACATTTACGCCATAAGCCTGCTGCAAATAGCGTTTAATCAAAATCCCGATCGGTGTGCCGGCACGCGCCAAACTGACTAGCACAAGCTCATTTATTTCACGTACTTGGATTATTTTTTCTGCAGCAACCGCAACACATAAGCTCACTTTCCGTGCATACTTTTCGAGCATTTCCTCATATAGCCTCATGTATTTTGCATCCGGCTGATACTCGACAGGCAGCATTTCCGAGTAATGCGCCTTACCGGATTGAATGCTTTCCTCACGCTCTGCCGTACTTTTTTCGATCGACAAATGGCTTATATCCCGCAGTAAAAATAGGACATCCTCCTGATCATAGCTTCCGATTTTATCTGGTAAGTATTTCAGCAATCTCGACACCCCCCAATGTAACGATATGGATATTTTCAGCATAGGACTTCAATGCTCCGACAAGCTCCGACAATGCTTCCTTATCCAAAATCCGTTCATAAACAACGAATATATCCCGGTATTCCCCTTCATGCACATTGTATAAGTAGTTTCTCACACCTGGATATTCCGCGCTGTCAAATGTAAATTTGTTCGTAATGATTGAATTTTCATCGGCAAAAATGGGGCTACGTGTTGTAGCGTGATACACCGTTTCCTCACCCATTTCGGAGGCAATCGCCATCGGAATGTACATAAATTCCCCTGTTCCCAGCACAAGGCACTTTCCTGTCGATCTTAACGCGGACAATTTTTCAGCGATAAAGCGGATTTGCTCATAAAGCATTGTTTGTGCATTAGCCGATAACGAAAACCGCCCGCTGCCTTTGTAATAATTCGCTAAATGGGTAGTGTTTTTTTCACTTTGAGAACGATGTGGAGCGAGGTGGGCCTTCAAATCCCAATCGAATGACATTTCGATGATTCCGGAATCCGCTTTTTTTCCTGCATGCTGCTCCGGATCGGGTAGCTCGCCGATGACCGAAATATGGAAGGCTCCCTTAAACAGCGACACTGTATGTATGTCAATACCACGCTGCTGTGCGAAAGCTTGCAATTCGCGTTCGTGCTCCTCATTGCGCCAATCCAAAATGGAAACAAGCGTAAATGTTGTTAAGTGAGGATATGCTTCATGCAGTTGGCGGATAATATTGAGATTCGTTTTCCCAGTCGTCATTTCATCATCGACAAGCACGATTTCCGATTGACGCTGAAAATAGGCCGGATCCGCATACACATGATGGCTTGTCGCATGCGAATGTTCCTCCTCAAAGCTAATGACAGGCTGCTTGTCCATCAGTACTTCCCTTGTCGTGTGGATGAAACGGACATTTCCTGAAAATGCCTCGAAAAAAGCATGCCCTAATGCCGTTGCCGTTTCAGCAAACCCAATAATCGTCAGTGGCTCATCCATATGAATTTTATTGTTTAATGAACGCTGCAATGTTTCTGTAAGCGCACTTTTCGTCTTGATTGCCTCGCATATTTCATGGGCAAAGTCCTTTTTTTGTTGAAAACGTACTTCCATGAAGCGATATGCCAGCAGATGGCTCGTCAATAACGGAATTTGCGGACAGACAGCCAAATGCTTGCCAAGCACCTTGCTGACAAATAGAAAACTGCGCTTTTTATTGATGCGAAGCGCCATAGCAAAAAGCTGCTGCTCTTCAAACTGGTAAGGGTTTTCCACGACACGGACAGTCGCTTCATAAGCATTCAATACGTTATACTGCATTTTGCACCTGCTCCCTTAACAAGTGGGTATAATTGACGCCTTCGTTGAATACACCAAATGCCTCCGCGCGCATCATCGTCCGCTGTGCCCAAATTAAATGCGGCTTCATTTCATTCATTTTGTTGCCGTATACACTTTTTTCGACACCGATCATCGAACCTTCAGCCTGCATTAAAATCCGTTCCGCATCCATGTAATCCTCATGCAAAACAACATACATCGCCTGGACAGTCGCAATATGCGAAGGATGAATTATCGTTTTGCCGATCAGCCCATTCAATCGATCAAGCTCAATTTCCCGCGCCAATCCGGCAAGCGCATTGTCTTGGTTGAAATATTCCCAAACCGAACCTGACAAGACAAACTGTGAATCCCGCAAAAAGACATTCAAAATATCCGTTATGCAGTCCCGAACCGGCTGGATGTCGTAAACCGTATGGCGAATCGTCCGGCGCAGCCCAAGCAATCCGCAAAAATCCGTGGATCCGATGCGGACATTTAGTATATACTCCTCGAATTCCTGTAAAAGAGTTCTTATTAAAGTGAGCTCCGGCAGCCGTCTTTCTTTCAGCAAAATGTCATCTGATTCCAAAATCGGCATGGCATACAATTTGAAGCCAAGTTCATTTTGCTTTTTGATGAGTTCCAAATAGCCCCGACCATTTGCCGATGAAAACTTGGGCAATACATAGCCTGTCAGGAACTGCTGGTAATCGGCAAGCTGCTCCGTCAGCTCTTCAAGCTGCTCGGCACTCCGCACACGCACAAATAAAAGAGGAATTTTCTCGATGAATATCTGTCCATGCTCCAGGGCATCTTTTATTTTTGATAAGGTTATTTTTAATTGCTCAATACCTTTTAATACTTGCAAATCTCCGAGCGCATCTTCCAAATCCAATACAATTGTCGTTAGCGATGGGTGTTTATGTGCGATGATTTCCTCTGCAATCATCTCTCTTGTTGCCGGCATATATAGCGCTGCACCAACACAATAGCGAAGTTGTGCTTTATTCGTATACTTTGTGAATTCAACTGGTGTACGATAAAACAATTCGCTCTGACCATCCAAAATTTCTTTTTCAAAAAAGCGCAATGCCGTTCAACCCCTTCACTGATCTTATTCAAGCATGAACAATCCAGTCAAAACCCGAATGTCCATAGCTTTTTCTTAATGGTTATTCCGTGAAAGCGTATACTTTCTTATTCACTAAAAAGGAGGCGACAACAGGATCGTCCCCTCCCTCTACTAATCTTCTTATTTAAGCCGCTTTCTTCTTGTTCATTTTGTGCACAACAAATGTTCCTAAGAATGCCAAAACTAAAACCGCGAAGAATGCATAGTGCGAAATATGGATACCAACCACACCTAACAGCATTTTAAGCGCGATAATCCCAATCAATACAAAGGCTGTTGTTTCAAGCTCCGGAATTTTGTCGATTAATGATACGAATACACCTGCAATTGTACGCATCATCAAAATCCCCAGCATACCACCGATTAAAAGCACCCACACTTCATCGGAAATAGCGAACGCTGCTAAAATGGAATCCACTGAAAAGGCAATATCCATTAATTCAACGGAAATGACTGTTGCCCAGAATACGCCAAAGATTCGTACGAGCACTGAATCCTTCTTGAATTCCTTCGCTTCTTCGTCCTCTGATTTCTTCATGAAATGAGATATACATATCCACGCTAAATATAGCGCGCCAAATAATTTAATATACCAGAATTTTACTAAGTACACACCTAATCCAATAAATAGGAAACGGAAGAAGTAAGCACCAATCATTCCATACAGCAATGCTCTTTTACGCTGTTTTTCCGGTAAATGTTTGACTAAAACAGCTAGTACAAGCGCATTATCCGCAGACAATAACCCTTCAATAATAACTAATGAAAAGATAAGTCCCCAGTTGACAGGATTACTAAGCACTTCCACCCAATGCTCCCAGTCAAAAAATAACGCGTATGTACTTAATATTTGCTCAATGACTTCCATTTAATGTCCTCCAACTAGCAAAAGTGCCACAATATTTAAATTGTCTGAACTGCTCCTGCACTTTGTTCCCCCATTTTCAATATCGATTCCAATTACACGCTTAGACCATATGCATTTACTAAAGCAGCTAAGCCGCCTTGGTAGCCGGACCCAATGGCATTGAACTTCCATTCATTTCCGTGACGGTACAACTCGCAAAATACAACGGCTGTCTCAATCGAAAAATCTTCGCCTAAATCAAAGCGTAAAATTTCGGTCCCTAAATCTTCGTCCACTAAGCGGACAAAGGCATTCATGACTTGCCCGAAGTTTTGTCGGCGCTGCTCTGCGTCGTGGATTGTTACTGTGATGGCAATGCGATGCACATCCGAAGGCACTTTATCCAAGTGAACTTTAATTTGTTCATCATCGCCGTCCCCTTCACCAGTTCTGTTATCGCCTGTATGCTCAACAGATTTATCCGGGCTCACTAAGTTATTGTAAAAAACGAAATCCAAATCATTTCGGCATTTGCCCTGCTCATTTAACAGAAACACTGATGCGTCTAAATCAAACTCCGCTCCTCCATCAAAATTTTTGACATCCCAGCCTAAACCGACAACGATATTTTTCAATGATGGATTATCTTTCGTTAAATCGATGCGTTGCCCTTTACTTAATTGAATTGCCATACTTGATTCCCCCTCGGTAATTAATTAGCCTACTTGCAAACCAAAATCGTTGCATAATGCAGCTAAGCCGCCTTGATAGCCTGAGCCGATCGCAGCAAACTTCCATTCGCCATTATGACGATATAATTCGCCTACTACTAAAGCTGTTTCAATCGAGAAATCCTCGCCTAAATCGTATCGGATTAATTCTGATGCATCATTAAACACGCGGATGAAGGCATTTGAAACCATGCCGAAGTTCTGGCCGCGATTATCCGCATCATGGATTGTTACGGTAAACGTGATTTTTTCGATATTTGACGGCACTGCCTGAAGGTCGATATGCACCACTTCATCATCACCGTCTCCGTCTCCAGTCAAGTTATCGCCTGAGTGCACGACTGACCCGTTGCCGCCTGTCGTATTATTGTAGAAAACAAAGCCTTCCGGACCTGCAACTTTGCCGTTAGCTTCCAATAAAAAGACCGATGAATCCAAGTCGAACTCATTGCCGCCATCATATTTATTTGTATCCCAGCCAAGACCAACGCTTATTTTCGATAATCCCGGATTCGTCTTTGTTAAATCCACCTTTTGACCTTTTGCTAATGAAACTACCATGTTCAACACTCCTCAATGTTTTTATTGTTTATCAATGTTTATATTAATAGTTATTGATATTTATTAATTACTTCGCGAATGGATTTATCTTGTGTACCTGTACCAATCGCCGCAAACTTCCATTCATTTTCATGACGATAAATTTCGCCTGTAATGAGCGTTGTTTGCCCTGAATAGTCATCCGTTAAATTGTATTTCAGCAATTCCTGGTTTGTGGAGCCGTTTACAATGCGGATAAATGCATTTTGAATCATCCCGAAATGCTGGTTGCGTTTTTCCGCATCATAAATATTCACGAAAAATACGAGACGATCATAATCAGCCGGCACAGACTTCAATTCGATAACGATTTGTTCGTCATCGCCATCCCCATCGCCAGTCAAGTTATCACCCGAATGTACAACAGCGCCAGTTGAACTTTTTAAATTCCCGAAATAGATTACGTCAGAGTTTGCAACGATTTTTCCGTTTTTCAGCATTAATACAGAGGCGTCACAGTCTATTTGCGGTCCAGTGCTGCTGCCGCCGAATAAACTTTTAAGCAAGCCGCCGCCACTTGGTTTTGCTTGTACCGGATCCCAGCCCAAGCCGACAAAGATTTTATTTAAACCTGCATTCCCTTTTGTTAAGTCAATTCGCTGACCCTTTTGTAAATTAATAGACATTTCCAAATCCTCCTATAACGTAAATAACTATAAAATCTACCATTATTGTATATTTTCTGATAAACAAAGACAAACTTTCATCTCTTTTTTTTCGCAATTCTTTGTATCATCGACTTCAAACCTAGCTTTCGGTCAGAGTTGCCGGCTATGTTCGAATTGGCCAATAAGCTTTCCAATTTTTCGTCAAAACTGATTTTTTCAAGTCGATATGTGTTAAACAATTGCTCTGTAATAAAATGCTCGATGCTTAAAGAACCGCCCGGGCTGTAAATGAAAACATCAAAGCCAAGCATGCTCGCAAACAGAAGCAGCACAGCATCTTGCCGCTGCATTTGACCGCTTTGCTCCTCCATGAAAATCATGATTGTAGGATTCATATAGCTGTAATCAAACTGCTGGTACAGTCGGATGATCTCAGTCGGCATCAATAGCATCTGGCCGAACAAATATTGCTCATGCTCCTGTCTGGATTGATTGGCTGCCACTGCAATATAATCGCTTTCGATCAATCGGATCATTGTATTGGCGATATTTCTCTGAGCGCCAAGCGGTATATTTTTAAATGGCCAAATGCTCAGCTGCATCATTTTTTCGACATCGAGTTTACCGTTTGTGCTTGCATCGCGCATATGGAATTGCATATTGCTTTTTTGTGCCTGCAATAAAGGAAATGCGGTTGCAGTATATGTAAGCTCACGGGACTTTAAGCGCTGAAGCTTCTGCACATATTCCGTCTGATTTAATGATACGCCCTCTATTTTCGCAAACAGCACAGGCAAATAAACGACCCCATCTTCATCGCTGAACCCTTCGCGCAAATAAAGCTGTGCCTCGGAAAGAATGAACAGTTCATCATATGTTGTATTCAATATACGTGTTCGTGTTTCATAATCAGCATATTTCCATGGATAGTTGATCGCCGCATTGTCATACAGATGCTGCTGCACATGTTCCGAAGCGCGCGACGTAATCGTTTGCACACGGATCGGCTTATCGAACGGAAAATCGAATAAATCGGCTTTTTCCGTCAATCGATCTGTCGGAAAGCCAGCGATGCCATACTCCGCCATAATATCATGACCATCCGGTTCAAAAATGACAACATCACAGCCGAATAAGTAAAGGAAATACAAAAAATAAACTTCACTTTCCTTCGCCGGACCGTACCATAAAACACGCGGCATCGCCAAACCAAAATCACTTTCCTCAAACCATTTCGGAAAAAAATGATTCGACCATTTCACAAAGTCCAGGAAAATCCGCTGCAGCTGATTGCTCATTAGGCGCGGGTAACGGACTTCCAAAAATTCGAGCCAGCTTCGCAATGTATTGACAAAATGATCCCGGTACTTTGTCTGCATGAACGGCAGCAGCTGTTTCCCGGCAAAAAACGCCATGAAACGGTTCAAAGAAATCGGGCTTTCCTGATGCATTTGCAATATATTCACAATTTCTGTCCGCTGCTTCGGATCGATTAGCTTCGGAAGATTGTCGAATAATAAAGTCCAAGCAACACCTTTATTTGTAAGCGTATACAAATATTCCTGCATTTCATAGTCATTATCATATACGCCTAATATTTGTTTTGCTACACGTGTATATTGCAGTTCCCCTTCACTTTGCAGAAAAATCGGACGTGAATAAAGACTGGCACCAATAATTTCTTCCCAAGTTTTCGTGCTATCTATGTAATCATGTGGGATTAACCGCATAAATTGATCACTCCAGTTTTAATCTTTATACATTTTCCTTACTTATTGTACGTATCATATTTCAAAAAAGTTTCAAAAAATATTTAGTCTTATTGCCTCAAGATTTTTTTATGGCAAATTAAACAGACGTGATGCTTGCCGATTGTATTCGCCTCATAGATGTCCTTCTTCCTCAGGCGTATTAAAAACACTTTTATCAAATGACCTAAACATAGAAACTCAGACAGCTCGCTTTTTTCTTTGTTCGAAATTCCTGCCCTCAACAATAAACGTAGACGGTGGCATACCAATTTATAATTGCCTCTCCCTCGTCTTAACGGAAAGGAGAGGTATACACATGCGAGTATTTTTCAATGCATTTTTGGCAAATACAGCTTTTACCGTCCATTTTATCAAGTAATTGTTTAGGTATTTTCACTTTCATGCACCAGCAATTTTTGGCATCTTCAACATTACATGCATTTGTCCCGTAACAAATAGGACATTGTTGTTCGTTCATAAAATTTTTCAATTCTCCTAAATTAATTTGTATTTCAAACAACTCTTTCAATAATAAGAAGAGACATTAATCCATCAGTTTTAAAATCCCCTCAAATATTTCAATCCACTCTCCCAACAAAGGAAGAGACATTAGACGAAATTAAATCTGATACTGGTTGGATTATTTCAATCCACTCTCCCAACAAAGGAAGAGACAAAAGGTTATTACCTAACCGATTGGCAGTCTGACATTTCAATCCACTCTCCCAACAAAGGAAGAGACAGTAGCTGACTACTGGGCACGTGATCGCCAACATTTCAATCCACTCTCCCAACAAAGGAAGAGACATGGCTCGGTAGTGGTATCTAATTCAGCCGCCGATTTCAATCCACTCTCCCAACAAAGGAAGAGACGTTGGTTATCGTTTGATTTTGCTTCAAATAACTTATTTCAATCCACTCTCCCAACAAAGGAAGAGACACCGCCTGTGGCTGAATATTCGTTGAATAACTGCCATTTCAATCCACTCTCCCAACAAAGGAAGAGACACACTGTCACCACGTCTGAATTTAGGGGTATCAATTTCAATCCACTCTCCCAACAAAGGAAGAGACAATTACTAATGGGTGATTGCAATGGGACGTAAAAATTTCAATCCACTCTCCCAACAAAGGAAGAGACGATTTTGCGAACATCGAAGTATCTGATGGAATTGATTTCAATCCACTCTCCCAACAAAGGAAGAGACTACTGTGGCAGCGCAGAATTATTTGGCAGAATTAATTTCAATCCACTCTCCCAACAAAGGAAGAGACTGTGAAAACAGATAAATTAATATCAATTTTCAACGATAACTACAATAAAGTAAACTCATCAAAAACTATAGTAACCGAAACGAGCCAAATATAACCATTTCATTCCTTGAACAAAGTGCGAATGTCCCTGGAAAATCATGTTCGCTGCCTATTCGCACCGCTCCTGCTGTTCCACCATGTTACTTTAATCATATGCCCACCCTACTTGAAATTCATAATAGTTAATATGAATCGTTTCAAAATGACGGCCCTAAAGCGATTTATTTTCCGATAACAAATCCTCGGAATTCCATAAATTTATTTTACACTATTTCAAGAATATTCTAAACTATCGCATGCGACTGGATATTCAGGCTAAAATATATTGTATCATCTGAAATTCTCCACGCCCCACATCCTGTTTTTTAATACCTTTTAAAATAAGCTCCGTTTTCATGATTTCACTTTAATTTATTATTGGACAGGATTTATTGGATTACAAAGAAATTTATCATGGTGGACCTATTTTAACTACTGCGAAACTGACATGGGCACTCCCCCATTGACGCACCTCATGACAAACAGGACAGCCCAGAAAATATTCACTGTTCCGAGCAGCCCCTTTTTATGTTCTATCCAAATTACCCGCATGGCTTTTAGTTAACACTCAATACATCATAATCCAAGCAAACGCTAACATCACCATGACAATCGTTTTGACACGCTCTACCTTCAAAATATTTAAATCTGCAATGTTGCGTTTCACCGTCCACCATATTAAACCGCCGTATAAAAGCCCCAGCAGAAATAACAGCGGGCGGTAAAGCGGTCCGATGAAGTAAGCGTATGATCCGACTGCCGCAAGCACGAGCATCGCAACCGTTATAACAATCCCGATACCCGGAAGCTTTTCAGGCACTTTAAGACCGCGGCGTTTATAGTATATTTGTGTCACCATATTAACGAATATTATTGAAAACGGAATTAATAACACTAAAGCATAGTGATTATTTTCATGCGGTGCTGTAAAGTCGTCCGACAATGCCGATGGAAATTCCTTATAACCGGGATAGATCAAGTTATTACGCACATCATACAAATAATTTTCCGATAACTCATAGTGATGCTTTTCCCCGTTCTTTACAACGACAATATCATAATGGTCGACAAATCTTAACGGTGCCTGTTCCAATACAGGCAGTTCTTCAATATTTTCAAACAGCAGTAAAGTGCGGTCTGTCATAATATCCTTTACACCGACAAATAATGTCGAAGCCCTTCCCCTAAAGCCTTCCCCCGCAATATTATGATACGAATAAATACCGGTAATTTCTTCGGTCGCCGCATGGTTCTTTAAGCCATTTGACGAGGTAAACAGCAAAAAGAGACCAATAAAGAAAATGCCTATAGCAACGCCGATTTCCTGCCAGCCGTTCCATTTCATTGGCGATTTTGTTTTTTGCCGGCTAAATTCAATATGTTTCCGAATATCATTTTTTAACTGTGCATCCTCTGGCAGTTCATTTAACTGTTTCATACGTTCATCAAGCTTCATCAATTCCACCCCCTAAAAGCTTTTGCAGTGCTTTCATCGCACTCCGTTGTGTATTCGCCACCTTCAACGCTGATAACCCCATAATGCCGCAAGTTTCCTGAATCGAAAGCTCCTCGATTTTACGATAAATCAGCACCTCCCGTTGAACAGGCTTCAGTTTTTGGAGCGCCTCATACAATTGTTTCCGCTCTTCCTCCTGTGCGAGCCACTCATGCGGAACATATACAAATTCCCGCTGCTCCGGGGCGCTTTTAAATGGAAGCCACTCGATTAATGCCTTTTTGCGATAATAGTCATAGAC
>NZ_JBQCJW010000020.1:0-64944 GCF_051967575.1 Solibacillus silvestris | reverse complement strand
GCCAGGATCAAACTCTCCATAAAAGTAGTTTGAAAGCTCATTTGCTTTGCTAGCGATCCAGCTTAACTAAAAGCTGACATCTATTGTTTGCTTCATTTAAGAAGCTTGTTTCATTAACGTTGCTTGTTCAGTTTTCAAGGTTCATATTACTGTCATACCACTTCTTTCGAATAGGTACTTTCATACTATACGCTATCCTTAACTTGATGTCAACAAAAACTTTTTCGTTGTTTTCATTTCTCCGTGTCGTTAAGGACAATTAATAATATACACCACCTGAAAATATAAATCAATAGTTTTGTTAAAGAAATTTCCGCTTTTTTATTTTACGTATAATACAGCCTCTAATCCATCGCAATCAGATAGATACAATAACATATAAAAACAAATCGCACTTTTATCATTACATTAAAAGCCTGCCCCGAAATATTAAAGAAAAATTTCACACATTTATCTTCTCGCCCACCTCGTTTAAAACATCTCATTCCTCAGCTCACTTCCATAATAGTTGAAACTCCTCTAACTTTATACGACACTAACTAGCGGCTAGACTCCCTCCCTGCCGATTTGGAAATCAGAAACTATTGAAGGGAGGCAACTGCCCGCAAAAGCCAGATCACAGAAATGCGATTAAAATACAACTGCCGCTGAATTTGCATGTCCTGCTTATCAAAACTACTGTTCATTGAAGTTCGATCTTTTAAAAATCCTATAAAACCCCATCTGTTATTTTAAAAGTAATTGCTATTTTTTCATTTAAAGTTTTCTTTGAACCGTTGTAGCGATAGTTTATCTTAGAAAATTTCAATGTAACAATACGATTCGCCAATGCATATTCCTGCTTATTAGTTAAAGGCAATCCATTAATATGGTAGCCTAGTATGAAACGGCCATCAATAGAATGATCGATAACATTCGGATGCATCGATTCGTAATGGACTTCCTCTATTAAACTATCTGCATCTATTTTGCCTTCAGAAATTAAATAGTTTGCCAATGCCCCTTTAAGATCGACAGCCACTGCTGTTTCACCTAAAATTTTCTTAAAATAAACAGGCACGACATTTTTATTTCCTATATAAGGCGTAATTTCCGCGACGATTGCTCCTGTATTGTGCACAGTAAGTTTTATAAATGCCTCCTTATCGCCGTCCGTCAATTTAATCATCGTTTCCCCAGGGTGCACCCCTTTTAGGAAGATTTTTTTATCCACCACATAGCCTACCGCGACATTCCTGTCCGACACCGTCAATGAAGTTGCTTGAATGCCAAATACATCTTCTCCATTGGCAAGCTCCTTTACATTCGTATGAAAACGAGCGACTCTTTCCTGCAATAAACTTTTCAACATTTTCAATCCCCCAACTGTTTTCCCCAAGTATAAAAAGTTGAACTAAACAAATACTGAACAAATTTCAACAAAATCCGCTTTTTTTCGTCAAAAAAGGTCTTTTAGAGAAATTAAATTTATCCTCTAAAAGACCTTATCAAGCACAATCGCTTTTTTTATATAATGTTGAAATCGGCTTATATGCCATTAAAATATAAGTCAGCCAGTCTCATAGCGAGCTGCAAACTATTGTAATCTCCGGCATATGCAACTGCCCTCTGCCCTCCCCTGCATATTCGCTTTTTCGACTTTTGCAGGAAAGCCCCTATTAACTGTTTTCCATATAATTTTCATACAGCTGTTCAATTTCTTTAGGTACGGGAATTTTCAAATCTTCTTCTAATTTATTTTTTATTTCATTATAAAATTCCATACATTCCATCTTCCGGTTGTTCTGTATTAGAAACTGCAAAACTTTAAACATAAACCGCTCGTTGTATTCATCCAATAGAAGAATCTTTTGCAGACAGCTCAGTTTTAATAATGTGTTTTCGGTTGTCGGATTTTCGGCATAGCGCTCCAGCACATGCAAAACTTGCTGCTTCGTATCATTTTTGATTTTTATAGCCCAATCATAATCTTCGTTTTCCAAAAAATCGCTTTGATATATATTCAATACTTGCTGTATATCCAGCTCACTATGTTTTTCTTTATTAAGTATTTCCTGCAGTTCCTCATAATCGCTCTTTACATTGATATTCAATCGGTAATGGTTGTTTACGAGCTCTATCGGATTTTCAACGCCATTTTCCTTAAACAGTTTTCTCAAGTGATAGATTGTCGTATGCATATTGGCGGAGCCTTTGTCATATTCGCTGTTCGGCCATAAAATTTCCATGATCAAAACGTTTAAATTAGGCTTTTGCTGATACAGCCACAAGTATAAAAACAATTCTTTCGCCTTTTTCGTGCGCCATTTCATCGTCTGCTTTTCTTGATTCAATAATTGGAAACTATCCAAAGCCCGGATGTAAAATTCCGGCTGCTCATCTTCCACCAGCACCCTTTGCTGCAAATCCAATTTTCCCTTTGCCTTTGTCAATGCTTTCAGCAATCGCTTTTCATGCACGGGCTTCAATAAATAATCGGTTGCCTCTATTTCGAAAGCATCTACGGCAAATTGCATATGTGCCGTCACAAAAATGACGAGAAGGGACGGCTGTTTTGCCAACAACTGTTTTGCCACTTGTAACCCATGCATATCAACCATTTCCATATCCAGCAGAACAACGTCGATCCGTTCTTGTTCAAACAACCTGAAAGCATGGCTGGCATTTGTGAAGGCCCCTTTTATTGTAATCGGGAGCGAATGAATATTTTTCAGCATAATTTGCAGCACATCAATCGCCATCTGCTCATCATCGATTATTACTATATTCATAGTCCTTCCTCCTTTGGCAATAAAATAATGATTGTTGTCCCTTGCCCTTCCTTGCTGTTTAAATTCATGCTGACATTTTTTAGAAGATCGAATTTTTTCCACGGATTCGTAAAGCCGATGCGTGAGCCTTTCCCGCTTAATAATTGTTGAAGCTTATCCTCCGACATCCCCGCGCCATTATCCGATACTTTAATACGGACAAATTGACCGTCACGCTTTACGCTAAGCTCGATGACTCCACCATCTTCCTTCTTGGAAATGCCATGGACGACAGCATTTTCTATCAGCGGCTGAAGCGATAGCGCAGGAATCATTAAATGAACGGATTCATCAATATCGTAATGCACAGTAAGCCGGTCGCCGAATCGCATTTTTTCTATATATAAATAAGCTTTTGCCAGCTCAATTTCCTCTTCCAGCGGTACCCTGCTATTGCGGTAGTGGACATTTAATTTCGCACGGAAATAGGTTGCCAGGCAGTAAAGCGCCTCCCTTGTATTTTCCACATTTGTGTAGCTCAAGCCGATAATCGTATTCAGCGTGTTATAAACAAAATGCGGTGTTACTTGTGAATACAAAAAATTCATTTCCGTTTCTATCGCGTCAATGGAAGACTGCCTTATAGCCAATAAGGACTCAATCCGGATGAACAATTCATCCATAATAATCGGCTTTTGTAAATAATCGTTTGCCCCAACCTGCAATGTCATCAATAAATCGGTCTGCTTCATAATCGCCGTCAACACGATTATCGGCAATTCCAGCATATCGTATTGTTTGCGCACTCGTTTGCAAAGTTCGTAGCCTGACATTTCCTTCATCAATAAATCGGTCAGCACACACTCCACTTTGTTTTTCTCGATGTACCGCAGTGCGTCAAAGCCGTTATCCACTGCTACAGCAGAATAGCCTTTCGCAGCACATGCATCAAACAATACTTTAATGTTCGTATGGTCATCATCAACGATCAGAATAGTTTTATCGCTTCCTTTATGGATGAGCGGCAATTGCAGTTGGGGTAAAGCTGTATGTTTCATTGCTAATGCATTTGTTACCATTGGATATTGCTGCTGCTCCTCTTTTGCTAAAGGCATTGTGAAGGTAAATATCGCACCTTGCCCCGCCTTGCTTTCTACATAAATTTCACCATTTAGTTTTTGTACAATATTTTTTGCGATGCTCAAGCCCAATCCGAGCCCTTCCGTTTTCGACTGATTTGGCGCCTGATAAAATGCCTCAAATATATGCTCGATATTTTCTACGTCAATACCTGCACCCGTATCACTTACTTGAACTGCCAGCTGTTGTTGCCGGACAAAGGCAGTGACAGCAATCTCTCCTTCTGCAGTATGCTGAATTGCGTTATGCAGCAAATTATATAAAACTTGTTTAAAACGCAGCTCGTCTGTCCACATTGGCGGCAATGCCGTATCGACTGCCGCCAAAATTTGCACATGCGAATTGTTCGGCATCACACTTTTTATTTCGTCGACGACTTCATTTATTACCTCGACAGGCACTGCAGCAGGCGCTATCTTAATTTCCCCTGTCATATGGTGCGACGAGAACAATAAATCATCCACTAGATGCCCTAATCGGTTCGTCACATTATGGATCAAGATCGCTTGCTCCTGTTGTTCCCTCTTTAATGGCCCTTCCAATCCTTCCATTAAAGATTTGGACAAATTCAATATGCCATTTAAAGGCGTCCGCAGCTCATGCGAAGTTTTCAGCAAAAACTCGTCCTTCATTTGATTATGCAAAACGAGCTCCTTCGTTAAATTTTCGATTTTGATGAATGCTGCATTTGCCCGGTAATTCAACAGTAAAGAAAAACTGAGCAAGATGACAATAAATAGCACAAACTCACTGTAATTGAATGGAATGTCCGTTATAAAATTCAGCGCCAGCAAAAAACCGTAACATCCCACAGCCACCGCAACAATCAGCACATATTTAGCCTCTTCAAGCTGATGGATAAGGACTCGTATTAAAATAACAGCATTGTATATAAAAGCAGGAACCAAAAATGCAATATATTTGAGCTTCCTGAAATTCAGCTCTTCCCCAGACGTAGCCCTTCCCTTGTAAAATGGATTGTAAATAGCATCTTTTATAAAAATAATGAAGAGTAAAGCCAATATTAAATAAAGAATGTATTTTTTCGTCATCTGTGGGTACATATTATAAATAAACAATGTTAAGCATATAAGAGCCAATGGAATAATTCCTAATTGTAAACTAACTTCAAGCGCGAGCAATTTTGTCGGGACAAGTAAAAAAAATATTTTTTCGTTTATAAAGGACATATAAAACCCGCATAAAATCGCAAATAAACCGAAAAATAATTCCTCTTTATGTTTACGTTTAAGTAAATAACCGATGCTATATATTATTCCTAATATAATATAACCTAAGCTAGTAAAAGCATTTAACATAAGCTTTTTCATATATAGTGTTTGCACTTTTTCCACAGTCCCAAATTCGATTGGATACATAATGCCTGCTTGCGGATAGTTATTAACGCTTACATTTATTAAAATATGCAGCTCTTTCCTTTCGCTTTGTGAAAAAACCAAATATTTATCTGCATTTTCAGGTTTATAATCTTGTAAAGCACGGGAAGGCTGCCCTTTCCCTCCTACATCTACACCGTTAATAAAAATATGGTTCGCCTGGCGAATCGTATTAATATACAATCCATACTGGCCATCTGCCGGGACTTCTACTTTCAAATAATATGTACCATAAGCTATTCCTTCACTATTCGATTTCATATATTCACTTACATCGCCTGGAGTTTTCACTGTTATAAGTTTGTGCGAATAGTTTTCTAGTACTTCATTCGATTCGATGAATTCGTTCGGATAAAAAGCCCATTCCCCGTCAAGCTTTACCGTTTCTTTTAATTGCTCTTCGGTAATTGAAGCAAATCCGTTTTCAGCCGTTATGGTATTTCCGTCAAATAAATAGTGTCGATTGCCAATAAAAAATACAAACGCAAACAGCATGACAATACTTATTGCAACTAGGATATATTTTCTCATCATGCAACCCTTTCCATATATTCGCTTTCTTTCAGTATAACGGTTGTTTCCTATGAATCAGCATCTTTTTTCGAATCTTCGAAAGAGGTTTTTGATGGATTGGACTTCAGCAAAATATCGAGACGCTGCAGCATCGCTTTCTTCTTTTCCAGCCTAATTTTTCTTTGCCTATGTTTATGCACTAGCCATCCTAGCGCTATACAAATTATGCATATTGTAACGAAAATCATCTTAAACAAACCCTTTTTTATGTATACTTAAAAAAATCGGTCGAAAATATGCAATTTATTTGCGAGAATGCAAGTAGCTGCCGGGAAGGCAAGTTTATGCTCGCTTTCCTGACAGCTTCTCTCACACACTATTTAATAAATTGTTCTTGCTGATTTCCATCTATACTATAGGAATGTGCACGTGCTGCCTCTTCGATATCATTGAATGCACGATGTGTCTTCGGTACATCCGAGAAGCTTTCATTTGGCACCCCATATAGCGGTCCACGCTCAAGCATGCGATTCATCATGCGCACAGCTTGCACACGGGTAATCGCTTCATTCGGTGCGAAGCGTCCATCAGGGTAACCGCTAATAATTCCTGCATCACGGTTTGCCTCGATGATCCACTGTGCCCAATGGCCTTTCGTGTCCGTGAAGGTAATTGCGGCATTTTCCTCCACCGCCAGCTTTTTGAAGTTTGCGACAACCTTTGCCATTTGTGCACGGGTAATGTTATTCGTTGCATTGAAATTGCCGTTTTCATCCCCATCCATAATGCCTGCCGACTTAACGAAGGCAATCTCGCCTGCCGCAAAATGCGTGTTTGGAATATCCTTGAATGGTGCAGCGTTTGCTTTTGTACCTTCTTCATAGCCTAAAATACGCGCAATCATACGTGCCGCTTGTGCACGCGTAATATTATCTTCAGGACGGAATGTGCCGTCTTCAAAACCTCGTATATAAGGTGTATGTGAATGCACTTCTTCTTTTACTTGAATGATTGTAAATGTACTGAATTTTTCCACTGTAAAGCGAAGTCCAATGTCGCCGTCCTGCATTGTGACAACCTTTGGATGTACCACTTTCTTCTCGCCGTCCGAATGCTCGATGAATACTGCCAAACTATTTAAATATGCTTGACGATCCGCTTCCGCTGTCGGCAATGTGACACCACGTAAAGGCAATGTCACGGCTACCGGGCGTGACGGCAAGTTTGTTTCAATTGTCATTGGACGCGCAACAACATTTACGTTATCGCTTTGTAATGTTTCCTGTACAACAGTTTCGATGCGTGCACGTTCTTCGATTGCTTGGCGCTCACTTTCCTTTTTCACAGGAATGAGACGGAAGTAGAAGTTATCTTCCACTCCATCCATTGAGCTGTTCGGGATCGCAATATGTGCATTATCCGTTGAGATTTCCAAATCCAATCCGTTGTCACGTAAAATACGCAGAGCCTCTTTCGGCACCTCCACATTTACTTGATCAACAATATCCTGTGCATCTGGAATAACAATTCGCGCAATCGTGTTGCCGATTTGCTTCGCTTTTTCTACAGCTTCAAATGCTTGCTCCGCAGTTAAATTGACAAAGTCCGTCACTTCACCGTTTGAATGCGATGTACGTTCAATTTCCACTGTCGTCTTTTCCAGAGGATTTTCGCCATCCACTTCCAAATCAACACGGATAATCGTTTTGTTGTTTTGCGGCTGCTCTGGTGCTGGTGCAGGCGTTGGTGTTGGAGCCGGTGCAGGTGTCCATGTACCGCCATCCGTATAGGCATCGCGGTATACAGTGATTGTATAGCGTTTCACAAATCCGTTTGCATCCGTCACTGTAACTTCAATTGCATTTGCCCCAACCTGCAATGGGATTTGCCCTAACGTACCAGGCTGTCCATTCACTGTTGTCGACACTGTGGCACCAGATTCTACAGGCAGCGCGCCAAATCCGATGACAGCTGTCGAGTTACCTACATACATAGTGTAATCCGTCACATCTGTTTGGAAGTTCGGGCTTAATGAACCGGTTGAAGGTATTAAGCTAATTAACCCTCTGCCTGGCAATACTACCAGTACAAGCGCATTTTGTGCCGCTGTCAATTCCGTCAAAGCTTGGTCCACTTCGGCTTGTGTCGCGTTTGGATTCGCTAGTACGTTTTGCGCTTGCTGTAATGCCGTATTATAGTTCAACCACGTATATGGTGTGTAATTGCCGGCGTTTAAATTCAAGTGCTCGTCCGCTTTATTTTGCAATGCTGTTTTGTTCACTGCTTGTGCTGTAGCAATTGTGAATGTATGTGTTTTAGTAGCAGTATTTGTGCCGTCTGTTGCAGTGGCAGTAATTGTGTACTCGCCATCCGGCAAATTCGCCGGTGGTGTAAATGACCATGTGCCATCTGTATTTACTGTAACCGAAGCAGAATCGGCCGTTGCGACTATATTACCGTTAGCATCTTTTAATTCAATTGAAACTGTCGATGGTGTCGTTGTTGAAGTTTCAACCGTTCCACTGATCGTCGGTCTCGAAAAGTTTGTCACTTCATCTGGCTTTGTAATAGTAAATGCATTTTCATAGGAAACTGGTGTTACAGTATCTACCTTCAACGATTTACTCACGGTTTCAGAGCTTTTCCCATCTTTTGTAGCTATAATTTCTATATCGTAGTCACCATCAGGAAGATCTGCATCCGGTGTAATGCTCCATTTCCCCTCACTATCTGCTGTTACTTGTAATGTAATATCACTAGAAATTTTCACAGTAACCGTTGCATGGGGAGTTGCTGTTCCTGAAAATTCCGGTCTAGCTGTCGTTACTGTATCGCCAGCTGGTTTTTCCACATTTAAAGCCAGCTGTTTATTGTCGATTGTTTTGTTGAAGTTTTCAACAGCTACCCCATTTGTTCCCTTCAAGTTCCCCTGATTAGCATCATAATCGACTGTAATTTCTTTATTAGATACATCTGTACTAGGAGGCAATGTGATAATGAGCTTTGTTTGATCGTTCGGGTCAACTGTAATTGCGTTTGCATCCAATGTGATTTCCTGACCATCGACTTTTACTGTGAAGCCGTCTCCGTCCGTTAAATCAACCGCTTTATTGAATGTTAAAGTAATTTGATTGCCTTCTGCAGCTGCTTGTTCAAGCTTGGCGTTCTGTATTTCCGGAACTGGTGCAGCAATCGTAAAATAAGCTCCATCAGCAAGCTGACCGCTATTCAGTGTGACTTTACCATCTATTAAGTCATAGAAAGAATCACTTTCATTAAATTGATCATCAGAACTTACAACTAAATACATTGGATATCCTGTTGCATTCTCTACTTTATCTACTGCTAATGTGATGTCCGTATCTTGCCAACTTGTTTTTTGAACTTTATAAACACGTTCAATACGCTTTAATTTTTCTTGATTTTTTTGAATTGGAGTGCTGAAATTAACCTCACCGCCGTTATCGCTAAATACGAAGAAGGATTTGTTATTTGCTATAACGTTTCGATTTTCAGCATTTGCTGCTTTAATTTCACTACCTAATGCAATTGTGATGTTAGCATTGAGGATTTGAGCTTTCGATTGCTTTTGGTTCAGCGCTCCATCTTCATCGCGCCCAATACCTGTAATTCGGTTACCGTATCCTCCATTCAACTCTTCGCTCCACATTTTTGTTGAACCGTCACTAGCAACATAATCCGTATCCAATGTCAGGCCATATTTCAATGCCAAGTAACTATTGACTTTCATTCTCTCATCATCATCTAACTTACGATTAAATAGGATTACCTCAGCAATCATTCCATTAAAACGGCTAGAATGACCTGCACCGATATAATATCGACTTCCAGATGTGCTAGTCTCAAAATTTGGTGTGTTCTCTATTGTTTCATGCAACTTCTTTCCATTCAACGAAAGTCTCCAATCGTTTTGCGCACTCCAAATATTTAACATTGCCCCATCTTTTAGATCATAATTTCCAACATCAATCTCTATGTTCCTATCTCTACCGAAATATGTTGTAATACTGTTATTTCTGCCGTAAATAGCTGTTGAGCCTTTTCCACCTAGTTCCCAAGGAAAACCACTATAGTTTTTACTCGCTTGTACAGAAAACACTTCACGCGCTAAATCATTTTTATTAAAATCAGCGAGCTCACGGGTATACATTACCTTTTCTGTTTGAATTCCACCGTTAAAATTCATCCCATTTGCATTATAAGAAATATCATTTTCTTTTTCCCAAGGTTTATTATCAGCTAAATCCGTTAGCGCAGTCACGTTATTTCCATCTATTTCCGCACTCCGCTCCACATCTACCCAAGAAATCAAGCCATTGCTTACTCCACCTGGTGCAAGTGTATTCGCTGCTGCTTTTACTTCTCTGGCCGGTGCTGCTGAAAGGCTGCTGGCAACGAGCATAAAGGAAAGCGCTGTCGGAAGTGCCTTTTGCCACCAGCTTTTTCGTTCTTTGTATGTTTCCATTTTTATCACTCCTAACTTTTCTATATTCAGTTATATTTAACGACCCTCCCCTTCATTTTCTCCCCCAGTCTCTTCCGACATTACTATAATTAGGCTAAACAAAATCTGAACAAAACCGATTTCCCGCTTCCCGCTCCGGAACTTTCATCGATTAATTTCATTTCGCAAAACATTTTGGATATATAAAAACTCCCGATAAAGTAAACAGAATTATCAACTGTCTGCCTTATCGGGAGCGAATTATAGTTTTATTAATGTGTTGCTGTTGCCAAATACAGCAAGAAGATGACACCGAACTCTCCCCCTTTAATATTCAGTCCGATTCAAAATTATATTTTCCTGCAAAATAAAAAAACCAGCCAACAATAGTTGACTGGTGAATGATTTTACATTGAACCGACAGTACCTAAATAAATCAGGAAGATCACTGCGAAAATATACATAATCGGGTTAACTTCTTTTGCTTTACCTTTTAACACCATTGTTAATGGATAGAATACGAAACCTACTGCAAGACCTGTTGCGATTGATGATGTTAACGGCATCATCAACATCGTGAAGAATGCTGGTACAGCTACTTCGAATTTATTCCACTCGATTTGTCCAAGCGAAGATACCATTAAAATACCTACCACGATTAATGCCGGTGCAGTAACTGCATTTGTTACAACACTTAATACTGGTGATAAGAATAGCGCCAATAAGAAACAGATACCTGTAATGATTGAAGCGAAACCTGTGCGTGCGCCTGCTCCAACCCCTGCCGAAGATTCTACATAAGATGTTACTGTTGATGTACCAAAAATCGAACCTGAAATAGAAGCGATTGAATCTGAGATTAACGCTTTACCTGCACGAGGTAATTTATTGTCTTTAACAAATCCTGCTTGGTTGGCAACAGCCATTAAAGTACCTGCGTTATCAAAGAAGTCTACGAATAAGAATGATAGAATAACCGATACCATTGTTAGTGAATAGAACTCAGGATCAGTGAATGCTGAGAATAATTTACCGAAAGTCGGTTCAACACTTGGTGGTGCCGAAACAATTTGGGATGGTAAATCAACTAACCCAATGAGCATACCTACAATTGCAGTAATTGCCATCGCAATAAATACGCCGGCTTTCATTCCACGAACTAAGAAAATTACTGTAAGGAGAATACCAAAAATCGCTAACAATACTTCAGCATCGTGTAAGTTACCTAAACCGACAACTGTCGCCTCACTCGCAATGATAATACCAGCATTTTTTAAACCGATAAACGAAACGAATAACCCGATACCAGCACCAACGGCAATTTTAAGTTCCATTGGGATGGCGTTGATTAATTTTTCACGTAATCCTGTAACCGTTAATAGTAAGAAGAATACACCTGATACAAATACTGCAGCCAAAGCGTGTTGCCAAGGGCTTCCGTTTGTTAAAACAACCGTGTAAGCAAAGAATGCGTTTAAGCCAAGACCTGGCGCTAAAGCTAAAGGATATCTTGCAACAATTCCCATGATGAAACACCCAATTGCTGCTGAAACAGCTGTTGCCACAAATACTGCACCATAATCCATGCGTAATGCATCTGGTAAACCTTCAATATCAGATAGCGTTAAAATGCTCGGGTTTACAACTAAAATGTAAGCCATCGCCAAGAATGTTGTAAAACCACCTAAAATTTCGCGGCGGTAATTTGTTCCCAATTTATCAAACTCGAAATACTTTTTCATCGTGAAATTTTCCTCCGTGTTGTCGTCTTCCAACTTGTTGAGTGCATCGATCCTTAAAAAGCGAAAAGACACGCAAAGCTTTACGCTGCATGTCTACGATTTAAGGCAAATAAGAACGATTACCCGTTGTAATGGAATCGAAGCTTATTTATAAATCGTAGTCGAATCATTTACGGTGATTCGGTAGAAACTCACGGGCCATATTCCCGGCATTATACGACGACATATTTAATTTACGATAGTAATATATCATTTCAAATTTTAAATTACAAGTCTATTTCCGAACATTTATTGTTATTTATATACTAAAGTTCGTAAAAATGTTCATAAATAATTCATCTTCATGTTTTCCGAGTTAAAATTTTCCTTTTATATCGTTTAGTCCCGCACATCAAAAAGAGAAAGCCTATACTAATATAGACTCCCCCTAATATTTCATAAAATCCTCATTATTAACGGTCCGTGCGATTCAATGGATCATCTAAATTGCGTAAATTGTTTGTTGTATCATGAATGTCCGCCTCTTCACGACGAACAGTGTCAGAAACCGTTTCCGTATCTGTCACTTTTCGTTTGCCGACAATGATTTCCTCCGTAACTACGTCCTTCTTTGTTACTTCCACTTGCTCCTCTGTCACAGGGATATGGATTTTGCCCTCTTCTTCATAGGCATGGGCCATACCATTGCTTACGGAACCGTTCAAATCACGTGTTACTTCCTCATTGACTGGGCGTCTTTCAACGTAAACTTCTTCACGCTCTACAGGTACTTCCACTGTTTGCTGTTCTTCCACTATATGTTTTCCGACTTGCACTTCACCTGTCTGCACACGTTTTTTATCAACATGCAGACGCTCTTCATGGAGCGCTAAACGCTCCTCGTCCGTTTTTTCATAATCACGGTCATAATTATTATTTACACCATAAATCTTTGCACCTTCATCAAAATAAGTTCCATAGTTTTTATCAACATACAGTAAATATTTACCCGCCTGTAAATCGTCGTAGTAACGGATCCGCTCTTCATCCGTTAAACCCATTTGC
The DNA here is from genome assembly GCF_051967575.1 of Solibacillus silvestris. Taxonomy (NCBI): domain Bacteria; kingdom Bacillati; phylum Bacillota; class Bacilli; order Caryophanales; family Caryophanaceae; genus Solibacillus; species Solibacillus silvestris. Next base: position 51,893 of record NZ_JBQCJW010000020.1, on the reverse strand, counting down.
GTAAAATATTGATCTCGCACTAAATCCTCGCCCATCATAAACGCTTTAAATCGATCCCACCAAGACCCCTCTTTCGTATCATTTTCGTAAGATGTAGAGCCTCGGTACATGGAAAGCTGTTCATTGCGGTTTGAGACGATGTACATATCCTCCTCGCCATAACCTTGTGCACGTAGGCGATCCATTTCTGCCTGTAATTCCATTTCGTTATCATAAATACCATATAATTTGTTATCACGTGTTTCCATATTTCATTCCTCCAGTTTAATTAGTTAATTTTGGTCATACCAACTTTTCGCATGAGATTGGATATACTAGTAAATACCTGTTTCGTTTTAACGATAAACTGAAGAGAATTAAATTTAATAATTTGTAATGAAATTGAAAGAAAAAGAGGGTTTAATCTCATTATTTTAATACTAAGGAGTATGGGAATTTTGAGAGTGATGTCATATGCAGCAATCTCTCGAATGATTTCGGTATAAAAGAAAATAAAAACTCCCTTCCACCAAAGCACGTCGCTTATAATAAAAGGGAGTTGAATAGGTTTGCCGCTAAGTATGAAAGCGATTTCCCTGTCCGTAACTACCGGAAATCATTGTAAAGGGATATTGTTTGGCACAGTGAAGGTGATTGTTGTCCCGACATTGAGCGTGCTATTAATATGCAGACCTTTCCCGTAAGATTGCTTCAAACGCTGCTCGGTATTGATAAGCCCGATTCCCTTTTTTCGATCAGGCTGGATTGTGAATATTCGCTTAATCTGCTCCTCATCCATCCCTACACCATCATCGATAACAGAAATTTCCGTATAGTCGCCATTACTTTGGATCCGTATCATTATCGTCCCTCCGCTAATACGCTTTAATACTCCATGGTTGACTGCGTTTTCCACTAATGTTTGGATCGATAAAGGCGGAATCATGACATTTTCGGTTTTACCTATTTCCCATTCCACACGCAGCTTGTTTCCGAACCGCTCATTCTCAATGTATAAATAAGATTCAATTAATTCAAGTTCCGATTCCAGAGGGACGAGCTTGTCCACGTTTTTCATGTAAAAACTGCTTTGCAAATAAAGAGCGAATTTGTCAAGAAGCTTAGCCATTCTAGAAATATCTATTTCGCTTAATGAAACAATGGCATTCAGCGTATTTAATAAAAAATGCGGCCGAATCTGCGCTTGCAGCCATGCAGCTTCCATCCTTAACCGTTCATTGATTGATACTTGCAGATCAGTCAGGGCATGCACCCGTGCGTTTAATTCAACAGCATCAACCGGTTTTATAACATAATCGTTTGCCCCGGCCAAAAATCCAGTGTAAATATCTTCAGTATGGCCCCGAGCTGTTAAGAGCAAAATCGGAAGTTCGGATATGGAGAACTTTTCCCGTATCGAACGAGTCAATTCATACCCGGACATTTTGGGCATCATCACATCCGAAATGACCAGATCCCATTCATTCCCTTCAAGTTTCTCCAATGCTTCTTTCCCGCTCGTGACAACTTCCACCTCATATTTGTCCTCCGAAAGAATATTCGTCAGCACCCTTAAATTCACCGGATCATCATCCACTGCCAAAACTCTTGGCCTGTATGATGCAAACCTAGTAGTTTTAGCGGATGATTCTATCATTAGATTCATAGCACCCAGCATTTTTTTTAAAGGAGGTTCGCTTCCATTCATTAGCGGGGTCTTTATTGGTGCTGTTCTTTTTTCGGATGATTCTTCGGCTAGCGGAAGCGTAAATATAAATACCGACCCTTCGCCTAAAACAGAGTCCGCCCGCAATGTTCCGCCATGCAGTTCAACTAATTGCCGGCAAATGCTAAGCCCGAGACCGAGACCTCCGCCAATCGCGGTAATACTGGAATCTCCTTGTTTATATGGCTCGAAAATAGTCTGAAGTGTTTTTTCATCCATCCCCATTCCCGTATCCGCAATTTGAATATGCCCCATCCCATCCTTTATATAAGAAGCAACAGTAATGGTGCCTTCATCCGTATATTTCACTGCATTATGAAGAAGATTAAACAAAATTTGAATCAGCCGGCTTTTATCCGCAGCTACATGCGGGAAATCATCTGGAATATCAACTTCCATTTGGACGTCTTTATTTTCAATGAGAACTTTCAGCATGTCGATAACACCGATGGAAACAGCTTTGACATCTATATCCTCCAGTTGAAGGTGAATCCGGTGTTCCTTCAGACGCGTTATATCCAATAAATCCTCCAATGTCCGTGACATATGATGCCCAATTGTCAGCTGAAGGGTCAAATCGTCTTCGGTTTTTTCATCCAACTGCCTTTTCCTATTCCGTAAAATGGACTGTGTAATATTTATGATGCCGTGCAATGGATTCCGAAGCTCATGGGATGTATTGGCAAGAAATTCATCCTTTCGCTTAATCTCCTTTTGAAGCTGAATCGCAAGTTCCTCAATTCGAAGCATTCAAGGCTAGTAATTGCCTGTTTTGCTGCTCCGTCTTCTGGGTCCGCTCCGCAAAATCCTTGCTCATGAGGATGACATTAATCAGGACATAAACACCTACAGCCGGCAACATTAACGGCCATGACTGATACCAGTTTTTCCCGATTGCAAAATCATTGAAAAATGCCAGGAATATAATGCCCATCCCGATCAAATTGACTTTTGCATTTCTATTTTGATTATGTATGCTCTTGTAAATCACATAAATTAAATAGAAAAATGTAGGGACAGCTAAATAAAACACTTTGAAGAATAGTGTTTGAAAAAATACTGGCTGTGTAAATAACGTAGTGACAATGAGCGCCATATGAACAGCCGCCAGCACGTACATCACTTTTTTGGAAAACTCCTCTTTATGCCAATGCCATAATAAAATAACGTAGAACATTGAGCTTGCCTCAGTCAGTATATACTCCAACCTCGTACCCCAAAGCCAGGACATGTCTGAAAATATAAGCGTATAGTAAAATGGATCCGCAAATAATGCCCGCGCGGAAATGAGCATAGAAAACATGCCGAATATAAAAAATGCCTGCTCTTGTCTTCGATACAAAGAAAAGAGAACCATAAACAGACCGATTATAAAAATGCAGCCATTGATAAAGAGCGTTGCTATAATATTCATATTGAATTTTCGGGATACAGTCGATGCTTCGCCGAAATAAATCGAGTTTTCAAGCCCCCCGCGTATATGGTTAAAGCTTGACACTTGAATTGTGAGCAGAACCTCATCCGATTGCGCAAAAAAATAGCCTATGCTCGGCGACATTTCAGCAGCATGCGAAGTTGAATCTTGCCCTACCGCACCATTTTTGGAAATCACATTCTGATCTACATAAAGGGTGTACGCACTGTATTGATAAGGTATGTAAATGGCCAATGCCTGCCCTATGTATTCTTTAGGAATTTTAATTATTGTGCTATATGTGCCAAATGAATTGATATTTCCTGTATGGCTTTGAAAGGAATCCGGAAGCGCGGCTGCTTGCCCATCTCCGCTGCTCCATCGTGATTTTACCTGTGCGGGTGTTAAAAATTCCTCTTTGAAAAAGTGCCATTGCCCATCCAAATTCACATAGAAATCTTTCGACTGCAGCTGATCACTAAAATCAAATATATCCGATACCAGATCCTCATTGGATTGTTCCGCCGAGACATTCCAATCAGTTATCCACCACATTATACATAACATTGCAATACACGCTAATACATATCGTTTCTGCTTATCTATCAAAGCCCTCTTCCCCACTTCACCTATATGCATATTAATTAAACTTATTTTAACATATTTGAATTAATCGCATTTCAGCAATAAAGAAGCAGTAAGATGGCACCCTGCATTCTTCGATATTTAGGACGGTTATTTACTTTCCCGGATTCGGCAGTACTGGATTTCTATAAAAAAGGAGATATTGCTTTTACACAATATCCCTCTTTTTCTCCCCTCACTTTGGAAAAGATTCTATTTATTTTAATTGCTTTATCTTTATTTCAGGTTGTACTGAAATACAGTCAAATGAATATTTTTATTTCAAAAGCTATGAGGATCCTATTCCCACTCAATCGTTGCTGGTGGCTTACTCGTAATATCATACAGCACACGGTTAACGTGCTTCACTTCATTCACGATACGTACAGAAATCTTCTCCAATACATCGTAAGGAATACGTGCCCAGTCAGATGTCATGCCATCGATTGATGTTACGCCGCGGATGCCGATTGCATAGTCGTATGTGCGGCCATCACCCATTACGCCTACTGAACGGATGTCCGGTAATACGCAGAAGTATTGCCAAATGTCGCGGTCAAGGCCAGCGTTTTTGATTTCTTCCCGCAGGATATAGTCTGCTTCACGGACGATTTCCAATTTTTCTTCTGTTACTTCGCCAAGCACGCGGATGCCAAGACCCGGTCCCGGGAATGGTTGGCGCCATACGACCGCTTCCGGAAGACCTAGCTCTAAACCTAACGCACGCACTTCATCTTTGAATAATGTATTTAATGGCTCGATCAACTGGAACTTCATATCCTCCGGCAATCCGCCTACATTATGGTGAGATTTGATTGTTTGGGCTGTCGCTGTGCCTGATTCGATAATATCCGTATAGAGCGTGCCTTGTGCTAGGAAGTCCATATCTTTTAGTTTTGCAGACTCTTCGTCAAATACATAAATGAACTCATTACCGATGATTTTACGCTTTTGCTCCGGATCGGAAACGCCTGCCAATTTATTCATGAAACGTTCACGTGCATCTATTTTAATCACTTTCATGTCGAAGTCTTCTGTGAAAGTCTTCATCACTTGCTCTACTTCGCCTTTACGGTTCAAGTTGTGGTCTACGAACATGCATGTTAGCTGATCGCCGATCGCTTTATGAATCAATGCGGCTACAACTGAAGAGTCTACCCCGCCCGACAATGCGCAAAGCACTTGTTTGTCGCCCACTTGCTCGCGGATTTTGGCGATTTCAATATCGATGAAGTTTGCCATTGACCAGTCGCCTTTCGCTTCACAAACATTGAATACGAAATTTTTCAGTAAATCATTCCCGTATACAGAGTGGCGCACTTCAGGGTGGAATTGCACTGCATATAGTTTGCGCTCCGTATTTGCGATTGCTGCGATTGGACATGCAGGGCTCGTTGCGATTACTTCAAAGCCTTCCGGTGCTGCTGTCACATGGTCTCCATGGCTCATCCAAACGATTTGCTCCTTTGGCAAGTCCCCGAACAATTTGCTTTCTGTTACAACATTGATCTCCGCCTTACCGTATTCACGATTTTCCGCGCTTTCCACTTTGCCGCCTTGTGTATGTGCGATTAACTGCATGCCGTAGCAAATCCCCAAAATCGGTAAGCCTAAGTCAAAAATAGCTGGATCTACTTTGAATGCCTGCTCATCATAAACAGAGTTTGGACCACCTGAAAATACGATGCCTACCGCATTCATTTCTTTAATTTCCTGCGCTGTAATCGTATGTGCATGTAATTCCGAAAATACACCGAACTCACGGATACGACGCGTAATTAATTGATTGAACTGACTTCCGAAATCTAGAACGACAATCTTTTCTTGCTCTTTTAATAAAGGAGTTGCCACAACTTTCACCTCTTCTAATATATTTAATGCAGTTTACAATCACAAAAAAGGGGGGTCTGAAAAGCTATTTTGAGACACCCCCTTACGCCAAAGCATGGTCGCATCTTAATACGACCGCCGCAGAAGCAAATATTTAACATAGAAGTTGAGGCTGTCCAGAAAGTAATTCCTTTCTGGGCAGCCCCCTCCAATTATAGTAAGTAGGCTTTTTTTAGATTGCCCAAAACCACTGTTATAAATAAGTTTTAAAGTAACTTAGCTGAAAAATCTAGGCCTTATTACTAAACTCACATGAAGGCACACTGCATTTTATTTTTTAAATTTTACTCTTTACAAAAAGCAAAATCAACAGCTAGCAATATTGATTAAATATTCTTATTTTTCAATGAAATATTGCCGCCAAAAAAAGCGTGCCCGAAAAGACAATTCCTGGACACGCCTTGTATTGCAGTGCTCTTTCATTTGAATACAGCCGCTCACAAATATAAATCTATTAAAGGATTATTCCCACTCAATCGTGCCGCCCGGTTTTGGAGAGAGGTCATAGCACACACGATTGACATGCTTCACTTCATTAATGATGCGGTCCGTAATTTTCAGCAGAATCGGCCAATCAATTGGTTCGATTGATGCTGTCATTGCGTCTACAGTATTGACCGCACGAATAATTACCGGATATTCGTACGTACGCTCATTGTTGCGAACACCGACAGATTTGAAGTTAGGTACTACTGTGAAATATTGCCATACCTTTTTATCCAATCCTGCAAGAGCAAACTCTTCTCGTAAAATGGCATCTGATTCACGTACTGCTTCAAGACGCTCAGGCTCAATTTCCCCTAGCACACGCACGCCTAGACCTGGACCCGGGAATGGCTGACGATATACCATATCATGAGGCAGCCCTAGCTCAACACCACATGCACGCACTTCGTCTTTGAATAGCTGGAATAATGGCTCCACTAGCTTAAATTGCAAATCCTCCGGCAGTCCGCCAACATTGTGATGCGATTTTACAACTTTATGTGTTTTAGTGCCTGATTCCACGATATCCGGATAAATTGTCCCTTGTGCAAGGAAATCAATTCCCTCTAGTTTACGTGCCTCTTCTTCAAACACGCGTATGAATTCATTGCCGATGATTTTGCGTTTTTCTTCTGGTTCACTTATACCTTTCAGCTTGCCTAAAAAGCGCTCGCTTGCATCTACGTAAACAAGGTTTTCTTCAAGATCCTTTTCGAACATTGCAATAACGCCTTCAGATTCGTTTTTGCGCATTAAGCCATGGTTTACGTGTACACAAACTAATTGCTTGCCGATTGCTTTAATAAGCAATGCCGCAACAACAGAGGAATCCACACCACCCGAAAGAGCTAGAAGCACCTTTTTATCTCCTACCTGCTGGCGGATTAATGCAACTTGATCCTCAATGAAATTTTTCATATTCCAATTTGCTTCAGCTTTGCATGCATCAAAAACAAATTCTTTTAAAAGGCCTTTCGCTTCTTCCTCGTTCGGCCATCCATCCAATGTTTTAGACGCTTTAGTGGACGGATGCCCTACGCTAATAACGGGAATATTCAAATTATAAATTTCGTCCAATACGTCGATTGCTTCTCCATCAACAATATTATTCTCGCCGCCGTTTAAAATGATTCCTTTAACTGTTTTCAAATCCTGGATATTACGGGCAGTAATATCATGAGGATGGATTTCACTATACACGCCTAAATCACGAATCCAACGGGCAATCGTTGTATTTTCACTGCTGCCTAAATCCAATACTAAAATATTATCCTGTTTCAACCTGATACAACCTCCTCTTAATCCTATTCATTCTACTATTTTTCTTCTGCTTTACCAAATGTTTTTTAAGCAGTATCATGCGGCAAGATGATAAACAAATATTTCCCGCTTTTTACAGTCTTTTTATTATTGCCGGATTCTATGTTCAATTAAACACCACCAGGCTCCTTTTGATATAAGCGACCATCCTCAAAGTCATAGTACATTCTAAACTCGTTTAAATCATCTATTATACCTGTATAAACCTCCCCTGTTTCAACAAGCCTATTGATTAATGCCACAAATTCCTTCTCTGTTAAATTAAATCTCTCCGAATATAATTTTATATAATAGGAAAATTGATAGTCTACAACAAACATATTCCTCCAGCCCTTAAGGACAGTAATGCTTTTTGTTTTCAAATTGTCCTTAAATAGCGCTTCTTGTTGCTTTTTTAACGCTTTTGCATTTGTTACACCTTTTGGCAGAGGCACATTTTTCGGTTCTTCATATTTATAAATCGCTAAATTATACATTTGACGGTGCGCTTCACTCATATTTTCTTGTGCCCTTACTAAAATAGATGCGAACTGTGCTCTTGTAATAGGTTCATTTGGCCGGAATGTATTATCCGGAAAACTGTTCATAATTTTATGCGCATGTAAAGCGTTGATCATTTTCTTTTGTTCAAGAAATTCTTTTTCGTCTGCAAATTTATGTTGTTTCATATCCCCATAATAATCATAATAGCCATACGCTTGACTTATTATTAATGCCAGTTCAGCTCGTGTTATAGGATTATTTGGCTTAAAATAGCTCTTTCCATCCGCTTTATTATAAAACGCAGACATTAAAGATGATTTATATAATTTTTTAATCGCATTATATGCGCTATCATTTTTGGGGACATCTGCTAATTTGTTTACATCTATATATGGATGAATAATTAATTGCGGAAATTCCTTATTTATAATGGAAGCTACTTGCTTTCTCGAGATAGTCCTTTCGGGAAGAAAAGCACCATCCGCATATCCGCTCATCACACCTTTGTCGACTAATTTCATAATACTTTCATAATGCGGATTCTTTGTTGATAAATCTGAAAACTCTTTGGTTTTCGCATAAGCTTGTTGTGTAAAAATATTGATTGATAATATAGCAATAACGAATAATAAAATTTTCTTCATCATACGCTCCTTTTTATATATTCTAGACTTTCACTAGCTCTTTTAATAATTCTTCCTCGCTCAAACTGCTAAAAATAAGCAACCACTTATCAATAAGCTATAATGTTCACTTATATACATATTCAAACGAACAACAATATAAAGAAAAAGTGTACAGGATTCCCAAAATTAAAAAGGGAAACCAATATCATTTCCCTTCATAAAAAACTTTGAAATTATTAATCAGGACTAGCGCAATTCTTCCCTTATCCATCCTACCGTTATTTAGCATAATCCGGATAATTAATACTTCTTTTAGAAATGCTGTCCCTTTAAATAAATCGCTTTTATCAACTGCTAGTACGGTTGATTAAATACTCCCATATTTCCTTCATCTCCGCCGTGTTCAAATGTTCGCTTTGCTTCGCATAAATAAGCTGCTCATAAAAGGCGGTCAATTCACTCATCTTCGTCGTGCTTAGCTGCTCATCGACACGCTTTGCGAATTGCTTTAATGTCTCATCCTGGCTGCGCTTTAAATGAATGCGCTCCAATTGTTTTAACAAAACGAAATAAGCTTCCTCAAATGTGCCGGCATTATTTAATTTTGAACGGTTCATTTGCACAGCGAGTTTTGGCTGCCATTTCCCGCGCTTTTTCCATGCCAGGATAGAGCCAATTACAATTAGCGCCAATAATCCATAAAGCAACCATTTGAATTTGGACCAGTCGATTGTACTTGAAGCATTTTTTGCCTTTTGCTGTGTGTCTTGCTCTTCCAGCTCCGGTTTTGGCGTTTCTTGTTTTTCCAGTTCAGGCAATTGCTCTTCTTCCGGTGTCTCCAAATCAACGTCATAATTAATATTCATCGGATTGCTAAAGCCAATCGTCGGCTCAAACGGCATCCAGCCAATCCCATCTATATAAGCCTCTACCCATGAATGGGCATCATTATTCGTTACTTGGTACGTATATATGCCATCTTCCGCATAAACACGTTCCCCGCTCGCAAAGCCTTTTACCCACCGCGCCTGAATGCCGACCGAACGAAGCAGTACGACCATGGAAGTCGAGAAGTTATCGCAATATCCGAGCTTTGTTTCAAATAAAAATTGGTCTACATAATCTTGATTGGCGGCAGGCACTTGCACATTTGTCGTCTCGTATTGAAAGCCGTTGCGCGCAAAGTAATCTTCCACTGCGCGTGCTTTATCATATACACTTTCATACCAGTCCGTAATTTCATGCGCCAAATCGGTAACACGCTGCGGCAGATCGTCTGGCAATTGCAAATAGCGCGGATCATTTTCCGTCGATGATAATGACTCCTTTAACGCTGTATAGCTATATTCCGGCTGCTGGAATGTCATCTCGTACGAAGCAGGCGCCATTACATCATTATTTGCAACAGCGGCAATTTTTTCATTGCCCCGATTAAATCTCAGCACACTTTGCGGATCATAAAGCAAGTAGGAAGTCGTGCCATATGCTTGCAGCAAAAAGCGATGTTCTTCCTCGACTGCCTGTACTTGCACAGATTGCGGCTCCTCTTTTCCAGGGCCTATAGAGAGAGGCAGCACATCGGACATTTCGAGCGTCTGCTGCAAAGACTCATCTCCTGTATGAATCCAGCCTTTTGATGTATAAAAATCTTTCGTCTCCACACGCCAATATTGACGGATCGGCGTTTTTATTTCGTAAACAATCGTATCGTCCCCGGCGAATGGCCCACCGAGATTTTCATCGTTATTCCCATAGCCAACCGTTGCAACGGATTGTGTAGAAGAACCGCCTATACCAGCGATTCCTTTCATATAAGGAACAGGATCCGGCCATTGTGGTTCCGCTTTTGGCAAAAATGCCGCGACAACACCAGCAATCGTCACAAAAATAATAATCGGAGCCGCAAAAACTAAATAGCTTGACCAATCTTTTTGCGTGTTGGTCGCTTGCATTAACCGTTTTATAAACAGGAGCGATGTAAGAACAAGCCCTAAAACCATTACATTAATAATGGCTAACGTACCGTCGTAATCGGTAAATGTATCAAGCGTGCCGACGAAAAACACCGTCAGCAAAAGGAAATAATAAATTGTATAGCGCACACTTACCCAATGCTGGATTAAATAAATAAGCATCCAGAGCAAGATGAAAAATAGACTTGTGCGAAGCGGATCGCTTACATATATCCACTCGCCTGCAAAAAGCGTACTTATATTATATTTTAATTCATTCGATAAAAACTGCATCGTCGTTAATGTTCCATCGCTGTATACATTGACGATAAACCAAGTGATATAAATAATTTTGATCAACCATGTGACGACAAGGGGCAATGAAAAAACACCCAGCGTCAGGCATAGCGCCATAAACACCATAAACTGGATAAAGTAGCCTGTGTCCGTCAATTCCATAATCGGCACAAGCCATTCCCGCAAAATTAGAAATATCATTATATAGTAAATAGCGAGCTCTATTTTTTCGGATGAGCTGCGTTTCATGCGTGCTTCACCTCCGCATACATTTGCTGCAGCCCGTCTACGCTTACGTAATGGACTTCATTTTGGCTGACTAGCTGCATCGGCTTTTTCTGTTCACTGACGACAAAGCAAATGATTTTGCGCGCATTTTTTGTGCCTGCATTCAGCAACTGTTGAAGCTCAGGCATAAGCTCGCCTGTTATTATGACCACAACGGAGCGGCTCATTATCTTTTGTTCCTCAAAGAGTAAACGCTCGATCCCAAACTGCGCATCCGGCTGTACAGTGACTAAATGCTGGAGCACCTTTTCAAATTGGTTGTCCGTTTTGATGATCGGCGCAAAATACCGATCAATACCGGCACTTAAAAATGAAATATCGCCGCGTTCTTTCACAATTTTAGCTATGTAGGAAGCGGTATAATCAACAACTTGCTCGAAGTTTCTTTGTACGGCGCGATCGATTAAGAGGAATGTATTTTGCGTTTTCCGATCCTCGAATTCCTTCGTGCGCAGCTCCCCGTTTTTCGCGAATGACTTCCAATGGATCCAGGAAAAACGGTCTCCCGGCACATAATCACGGACACCCGTTGCCATCGTTGTGTCTTTTATCAATGAATAGCGCGACTGGCTTGCACCTTGGTCGTATTGCATTCCAATAGGCAATACCGCAGCATCGGATATTTTCGGATACACTAAAAAAAGCTGCGGATGATTGACTTTTATTTGGCGAATCGTCCATCCGAAAAAGTCGGTGCATGTAAACTGCAACCCTTTAAAATGATGTTCTCCGCGCTTCAGTGCCTTCAATTCATATGTCCACACAAACTCACGCTTCCAGCCGACCAGAAATAATTTCGTCACATTGCCATTTGGATTTTCATAATGCCCATCATCCATCGGCAATTCCTCCACCATCATAAAAACAATCGGAAGCCAGCTCGTATTCCGGAATGTTACCGTCACTTGCACATTGCTCCCTCGCTCAATACGCTCCTTCGATAAAATGCGCGAAATCTCTTTAAAGCGAATCGGAACAACAGCAAGCAAAATTGAATAAAGCAAAAACGGCAAAATCGTAAAAAAGACAAACCAGCTAACGAATCCCCCCTGAAACATTGCATAGCAGTACGTAATAATGAGCAATGAGATGACTGTGATTAGACGCCCGCCATGCCGGAAAAACTGCTTGATCCCTTTCATTCCGGAACATACCTTTTCACAGGGACATGAACATAGCGCAGTACACTATCGATTACTTGCTCTTCCGAAATCCCTTCATAGCGCGTTTCCGGTTTTAAAATCATGCGGTGGCCGAACACGTATTTTGCTAAATATTGAACATCGTCCGGGATAACATAGCTTCTTCCTTTCATAAACGCATAGCTTTGCGCAGCACGCATTAGCGCGATGGAAGCACGCGGACTTACACCTAAATACACATTGGCATGGTGACGCGTATTTTGTGCAAGCGAGACGATATACTCCTTAATGTTATTTTCTACATGCACTTCTCTTACTTGCTTTTGTAAATCGATTAGCTGCTCAATCGTCAATACAGCGGAAATATCATCTATAGGCACCGTTTTTTCGGCACGGCGCAGCACTTCTATTTCCTCTTCCTTCGTCGGGTACCCCATTTTAATTTTAAGCAAAAAGCGGTCTAATTGCGCTTCAGGCAATGGGTATGTCCCTTCATATTCAATCGGATTTTGTGTCGCCATAACGAAAAAAGGCTTTGGCAGCTGAAGTGTTTCACCATCTACCGTAATCGAACCCTCTTCCATACTTTCCAATAATGCTGCCTGTGTTTTCGGCGAAGTACGGTTAATTTCATCAGCTAGTACGACATTGCCCACAATCGGACCTGGACGGAACTCGAATTGCAATGTTTTCGGGTTGTACACCGAAACACCAATTACATCGGAAGGCAATAAATCCGGCGTAAATTGAATTCGTTTAAAGCTCGCTCCCAAAGATTTGGAAAGTGCGCGTACCATCATCGTTTTGCCGACACCCGGAACATCTTCCAGTAAAACATGTCCGCCTGCCAGCAATGATACGATGCTTAACTCTGCAATCTCCCTTTTTCCTATCATCACTTTTTCGATATTTCTGATTATTTTCTCGATCTGCTCGTTCATGAATAGTCCCCCTAGCTGAAAATGTAGCATAATTGACACGTAGTTTAAGCATAACGAAAACAAAATGCCAGCACAACTAGTTTACTTTAGAAATGAAAAAATCACCTGCCTCATAATGTATAAGCAAGGTGATTTAAATGGATGTTTTATATGTACTTATGCGCCGATTTGAATTATTCAAGCTGCTTACTCGTGTCGAATACTGGAATAGGCGGTTTAAAGTCAGCGCCGAATCCGCGTCATACTGCATTCCTTTTATAATGTAGCGCGCCTTGTTTTGCACAAGTTTTTTCGGACGCTGCTGTTGCTTATTTTTTTGGTTTTTCCGTTGGTGCAGCTGTTCTCGCGGATCACGGAAATGATCGTGCATACCGCTATTGATCGCATCGGCAAAATGCGTATCAGACAAAATAGTGCGTGTCGAATTTCGGTAGATGCTGCTCGGAGTTGCCGCGACTCTCGAAGTCCTCACCTGTAAGCGCCCCTTTCTTCTTTTATTTTTATATCGACCCATTTGGAAATTGTTCTATAAACAAAAATATGTACGTCTCATCACTTTCACACCAGAAAAAGCTGTGCATGTAGAACAAAATTTATATTTGCCGACAGAGATTCCGGCTTTGAATTAAGTAATGAGGAAATAAACGGAGATTTTCCGGTTATTCAAAGAAAAATCCTCCATTTTCATGATTTTCAGGTTAATAAGCGGAATTTCTCCAGCTATTTAGGCTATTTTTGATTGTATTTTTTAAATAAGGGGAATTTTTCCGCCTATTTATTGGAGCGGGAATTTAAACAGATCTTTCAACTCCACCTTCATCTCAAATTAGAGGAATCAGCCTCTTTTTGACGTCTTATTGCTGCGCTTAAAATACGCCTAAATTTCGTCAGGAATTTTCAGTGCCATCCTTTAGCACGGAGGAATCTAATGGTGCGTGGAGTTGGCACGGTTTGCCTGGAGGGGGACAACAAATTCCTGCAAAGCTATCTCCAATGCCAAAAGCTATAATTTCCCGGTGGAAGAAATAATGTTTTTAGAAATAAAAATGCATCCTTGACTTAACAAGGAAAAAAGCTGTGCCGCATTATTTGCGACACAGCCCATTGTTATTTCCAAAAATCGTCAAAGACTGTAATCGGCATATGACGTTTATGCATAGAGCGTAAATAATGCCCTTCAAGCGTTTTGCGCGCTTGCTCCGGAATTTCTTTACCTTCCAGATAATCGTCAATTTGCTCATATGTTACACTGAGCGCCACCTCGTCCGGCAATGCAGGGCGGTTTTCCTCTAAATCTGCCGTTGGTACTTTTTCATATAAATGCACCGGGCAATCCAAATATTTTAATATTTCACGGCCCTGACGTTTATTCAGGCGGAAAATCGGCATCAAATCCGCGCCGCCATCACCAAATTTCGTATAAAAGCCTGTCACCGCTTCTGCAGCATGGTCTGTGCCGAGTACAACGCCATCATTCGATGCTGCGATTGAAAACTGCACTTTCATACGTTCCCGTGCTTTTTCGTTTCCTTTTGCAAAGTCGCTTAAAGTCACACCCGCATTCAATAAGGCATTCACACTTGCGTCGACCGCATCTTTAATATTGACCGTATAAATTTTAGTCGGCTGAATGTAATCGAGTGCATCCTGGCAATCCTGCTCATCTATTTGCCGCCCATACGGCAGCCTTACAGCCCAAAACGAATAGGTCGGGGCACCTGCTTCCTCATTCAGCTCATCAACCGCCATTTGCGCAAGCTTTCCCGTCAACGTAGAATCTTGCCCCCCACTAATCCCAAGCACAAATCCTTTTATGAAAGCATGCTTTTTTGCATAATTCTTTAAAAAGTCGATGGATTTACGTATTTCCTGCTCTACATCAATTGTTGGCATTACTTTTAGTTCTGCAATAATTTGTTGTTGTAACGATGACAATGTACACACCCCTTATCGTTGTTCGAGTTCCGTTACCATGTCACGCACTTCCTGAATGTTGCGCATTTTATTGTCCCAGCATTTTTGGCTTAAATCGACTGGATATTCCTCAGGATTCAATGAACGCTTATATTCATCCCATAATAGCTTCAAATTATCATGGGCATATTGGCGAATTTCAGTTAATGTCGGGTTTTCGTAAACAATTTCACCTTCGCGGATAATTTGCTCGTGCAGCTCTTTCGCCTCAAAGTTTGTTACGAATTTCGAAATAAATGTATGCACAGGATGGAACATTTTAATACGCGATTCTGCTGCCGGGTTTTCGTCAGCCATCGCAATATAATCTCCTTCCGACTTGCCGTTTTTCTTATTGATGATACGGAAAACCTTTTTTAAGCCCGGTGTTGTGACTTTTTCGGCATTTGCGGAAATTTTGATCGTATCTTCCATTTCCCCATGCCCATTTTCAATCGAAACCATTTTATAAACTGCGCCTAAAGCCGGCTGGTCATAAGCCGTAATAAGCTTCGTGCCGATACCCCACATATCAACGCGTGCGCCTTGTGCCTTCAAGTTCAATATTGTGTATTCATCCAAATCATTCGAAACGATAATTTTTGCATCCGGGAACCCTGCTTCATCAAGCATGCGCCGCGCTTCCTTTGATAAAAACGCAATATCTCCGCTATCTAAACGGATACCGATGAAGTTGATTTTATCGCCTAGTTCTTTCGCCACTTGTATTGCTGTCGGTACGCCCGATTTCAATGTGTTGTACGTATCGACTAAAAATACACAGTCTTTATGGCGTTTCGCATACGAATGGAAAGCATCATAATCATTTTTGTAAGCTTGCACTAAAGCATGGGCATGTGTGCCGGACACAGGAATATTGAACATCTTTCCTGCACGCACATTGGAAGTAGCTTCGAAACCGCCAATAACGGCTGCGCGCGCTCCCCAAACCGCAGCATCCATCTCTTGTGCGCGGCGTGTGCCGAATTCCATCGCGATTTCATTATGCACGACTTGCTTGATCCGGCTTGCCTTTGTTGCGATGAGTGTTTGGTAATTTACAATATTCAGGAGTGCTGTTTCGATGAGCTGCGCTTCGACTAGCGGTGCCTCAATTCGAACGATGGGCTCATTTGCGAATACAAGCTCTCCCTCGACCATGGAATACATTGATCCTGTAAAGCGAATTGTTTTTAAATAAGAGAGAAAATCCTCTCTATAGTTGAGTTCATCGCGTAAATAAGCGATATCCGTTTCACTGAAATGAAAGTTTTTCAAATAATTTAGCATGCGTTCCAATCCCGCGAATACCGCATAGCCATTGCCGAATGGCAACTGTCTAAAATAGAGTTCAAATACGGCTTTACGGTTATGAATTCCGTCTGCCCAATAGCTTTCCGCCATATTGATTTGATATAAATCTGTATGCAAAGCTAAACTATCATCTACATACTTTTCCTTCATCGTGAGTTCCCTTCTTCCAAAACATAATTAGTCATAGTATACACTATCTTGAATTAATTCGAAGTATGAAGAGTCCTTTTGCATATAATATATTTTTGCATAAGTAGTCGATTTCGATGGTACTATCTTTATAGTTTTCCCCAATACAACAAATAAAAAACTTCGCGAAACATGCTTTCAAGTCATTCTTCCAAAATAAAAGCAGCCGGAATAGAGCGTTTGCCCGGGACGTTATTTTGTGGCTCGCTATTTGTTATTTTGCTTTCTTTCTTCTTTCCGATTATCCTAATATATAGGAATTGATATTGAAGGAGCAGCTTATGACAGAAAAAGCCATTCACTTTAACAACGTATCCTTTGAAGTGAATCAGATAAAAATTATTCACCCTTTAACCGCCACTTTATATAAAGGTAAAATCACGACATTAATCGGACCTTCCGGCGCAGGAAAAACGACTTTGCTGAAACTTTGCAATGGGCTTATTTCCGGGACGACAGGGAATATTCAAGTTGACGGGCAGCGAATCGATACATTTGAGCCAACAGCTTTGCGGCGCAAGGTCGGTATCGCGCTTCAATCCGCACCGATTTTAAAAGCTTCCGTATATGAAAATTTGGCTCTACCCCGCAAATTGCAAAATCAGTCATTAACAAAAGAAGAGGCTTGCCGATTTTTAAACGATGTCGGGCTAACGGAAGACTTTCTTATGCGTGGGGCAAATGATCTATCAGGAGGACAGAAGCAAAAGCTTTCAATCGCGCGGACACTTGTCAACAAATCGGAAATATTGCTCCTCGATGAAATCACAGCTGCACTTGATCCGAAATCCGTTCGCGAAATCGAACAATTAATCGTTGACTTGAACGAACGTTTCGGCACGACGATTGTATGGATCACCCATGATATTGAGCAAGCGCGGAAGCTCGGCCACTATACATGGCTTTTGAAAAACGGGGAGCTCATTGAAGCGTCCGAAACAGAAAAACTTTTTACGTCGACAAATGAAGTCGTACAGCAATTTTTGGCAAGAGGTGATGACAAATGACGTACACCTCTTTATCGTTAACATTAATCTTCGTATTCATCCCGCTCATTTTATCGAAAACTTTAAAGCTCGGTCTTGAGCGCGACACAATTATTGCCACTGTACGTTCTGTTGTACAGCTACTTGCCGTAGGGTATTTGCTTCATTTTATTTTTGAATCGGACAGCCTGCTTTATATGGTGCTCATGATTTCACTGATTATTTTGGCAGCGACGTTAAATGCACGCAAAAATGGGAAGGGCATTCCGGGAATCACTTGGAAGCTGATCATCACATTCATCGCTGTCGAAGCAGTCATTATGGGGGTTTTACTCGGCCTTCAAATTATGCCAGCAACACCGAATTATATTATTCCAATTAGCGGAATGATGATTGGCAATTCGATGGTTTTATCGATTTTATTTTTAAATCGCTTTAAGGCGGAAGTCGAGGCAAACGAACATTTAATCGAACTCATATTGTCGCTTGGCGGCACCCCGAAACAAGCGATTCACCAGCAATTGATGAACGCAATCAAAGCGAGCATGATTCCGACTATCGAATCGCAGAAAACGATCGGGCTTGTGCAGCTCCCTGGTATTATGAGCGGTCAAATTATCGGTGGCTCGAGCCCTATTGAAGCCGTACAGTTTCAGATTTTGATTATTTTTGCGCTTTTGACATGTGCGACGCTTTCTTCAATTATTTTAGGCTTTTTAGTATATCCGACATTATTCAATGAACGCATGCAAAAAATCAAATCAGGAACAAAATAAGAAGGTTATACGTAATGTATGCAAATGGCGCTATGGTATAATTTTTACGAAAATGACGAATTTTAAGGAGATGTTTTTATGGCATTACGTGATTTTTTCATTTCATTATCCGAAAACCAAATGCTTAGCGATGCCGCACAGCAATACGGTTTGAAGCTTGGTGCACAAAGCGTTGTTGCAGGGACAAGCATAGAAGAGGTTATTGAAAGCATCCGGAAACTAAACGAGCAAGGCATATCTTGCACGGTCGATAATTTAGGGGAATTTGTTTTCGAAGAAGCGGAAGCCCTGAAAGCAAAAGAAGAAATCTTGGCGATAATTGAAGCAATTCATACTGAGGAATTGGATGCACATATTTCATTAAAGCCATCACAGCTCGGATTGGATATTGATATAGACTTTTGCTATGACAATTTGCGCGAAATCGTGGAACGCGCATATGAGTACGGCATTTTCGTCAATTTCGATATGGAAAATCATAATCGACTGCAGCCTTCGTTTGATATGCTGGAAGAGCTTGCAAAAACATTCGACAATGTCGGCACTGTAATTCAAGCTTACTTCTACCGGGCTAAGGACGATATCGAGCAATTCAAGGATTTCCGCCTCCGTATTGTAAAAGGCGCATATAAAGAGCCGGAAGAAGTTGCCTATCAGGACAAACTGGATATTGATATTAACTTTATCGAGCTGATCGAATACCATTTGGCGCATGGGCATTTCACTTCGATTGCAACACATGACCATAATATTATTAAGCATGTAAAATATTTCGTTGAGCAATATGATATCCCAAAAGAGAAATTCGAGTTTCAGATGCTTTACGGGTTCCGAAAAGAATTGCAGCTGGAGCTCGCGCGTGAAGGCTACCAAGTATGTGTTTATGTGCCGTATGGCAAGGATTGGTACGGCTATTTCATGCGTCGCCTGGCAGAACGTCCTCAAAATATAAATCTTGTGACAAAGCAAGTGTTCAATAAAAAGACAAATACCGTATTGGCAGTTGCTGCCGGCGCATTTATCCTCGGAAGATTAACGAAGAAGAAATAAAGAAACGCTTCGCCTACTCTATGAAAGTAAGCGAAGCGTTTTATTTATTCCAGCCTTTTTCTTTAAACCGTGCGATCGCTTCTATCCGATTGCCGACACCGAGTTTATCTAAAATTGTGGAAATATAGTTTCTTACAGTGCCGGCCGATAAATAAAGCTCTGCGGCAATTTCCTTCGTTGTCTTCCCTTCCGCTACAAGCTCGAGCACTTGACTTTCACGTTCTGTCAACGGGTTTTCGCTATCATCCTCATACACAAAATCAACAAGCTCCGGCGCATAAATGCGGCGACCGTCCATGATGATGCGAATCGAATTGACAAGCTCCTCAATCGGGCTATCCTTCAGCAAATAACCACGCACACCCGCCTTTCGCGCACGCTCGAAATAGCCTGGACGCGCGAAGGTCGTTAATATAATGATTTTGCAATCGGTGCCCCTCAATGCTTCAGCGGCATCCAAACCCGTTTTTATCGGCATTTCAATATCCATAATGCAGATGTCAGGCTTCAGGTCATTTACCATATCAATGGCCTCCTCGCCGTTTTTGGCAAGACCGACTACTTCCATATCGTCCTCCATGCTAAGCAGCGACTTCATGGCGCCAAGCAGCATGCCTTGGTCTTCCGCAATTACAATTCGAATCATTTTACGTTCTCTCCTTTTTGATGTGTGATCGCTAACGGGATTTTTAAAACAACCGTTGTGCCTTCACTACTCTCTATTTCAAGTGAACCATTTATAAATTCAATGCGCTCATGCATCCCTTTTAAACCATTGCCGCCTTCCAATGCATATGAACGTTCAAAACCAACACCATTATCCTGGATCGTCATTTTAAATTCGTCGTCGCTTTGGTAAAAATTAATACGGCAAATTGTAGCTTTACTATGCTTGACGATATTTGTTACAGCTTCTTTTAAGCACATGCTAATGACATTTTCAGCTAAAATAGGCATGTTAAGCTCACTTTTATCGCCGTTTAGCCGAAGCTTAATTTGAGCAGCTTTAAGAATTTGCTCAACCCGGTACAGCTCCTCTTCAATTCTTACAGCCCGCATATCTGCCACAAGTTCACGCACTTCTTTTAATGCGACACTAGCCGTCTGCCGTATATCCTTTATTTCCAAAATGGCTTGCTGCGGATTTTTTTCGACCAGTCTTGCGGCTAAATCGCTTTTCAATCCAATCATCGAAAGCTTTTGCCCGAGTGTATCATGTAAATCGCGTGCAATACGCTGACGTTCTTCAAATACCGTTAATTCCGAAATACGTTCACGCGCTGTTTCCAGTTCTCCTTCCAGATTTTCGCGCCGTGTTTTTGAATACAGCGTAAACGGCAGTAAAACAACCCCCAGCACATTAATGATAATGAACGGTGTTTGTGATAGAAATAAATCCAGGAAAATAAAGTATCCTCCAACGATAGATAGCACCGTAAAACCGATATGTAAACCGTACATAATATAAAATCCTACTGCTTGCCTAATATTCCCGATGAAAAATGCCGTAAACAATGACAAATACACATATCCAAATACAAGTGTCATTATAATATTGAGCACCATTTGGAAACTGATCCACATATACTTTAATCCAGGCTTTGCGCGGAATGAAAAATAGTGGCATAAAAAATAGCTTAATATTAAAATAACGCCTAAAATAATTTGCCATAAGGTGAACGATTGAATAATGAAGAAAAATGGCATAATGCAAAAGATTATCCATATATATATACTCAACATTGGACTTTTCGGAATGATACTATACCATGTTTGCATAATAGCCTCGATTCTCTTTTTTTCTTTATTCTATAATAAAACAGGTACCTCAAGCTATGATTTGAGGTACCTAATTTATTAGATGAAATTAGTTTGTGATTGTTTTGCCGCGCATGATTTCGCGCTCTGCCGCTTCTTTAAACGTAATAAAGCGGTAATTATCCGGATCGTACAGCTTGTAGCGGATCGATTCCAAGCTTGTTTTCAATGTAATCGTTGTCGCCTGCTGCAGCGGCTTAATCGATTCATGTGCATCTTCAAGCTTATAATTCGGAACACGCGGGGCTAAATGATGTACATGGTGGAAACCAATATTCCCTGTGATCCATTGTAAAATCTTCGGTAATTTATAATATGAACTGCCCTCTACTGCAGCCTTCACGTAATCCCACTCCGAATCCACCTCAAAGTATGAATCCTCATAAGTGTGCTGGATGTAGAATAGCCAAATTCCTAAAGCGCCTGCGATAAATAATGTTAAGCCGTGTACTAGTAAAAACGTTGACCACCCGAAAATTACGATAAGGGTTGTACAAATAACTAATAAAACGATGTTCGTGAAATACGTATTTAAACGCTCTTTTCGCTTAGCATCTTTTCGATTAAAGCGATTTAGTATAAGCACCATAAATAATGGTCCTAGTCCAAACATGACGATTGGGTTGCGGTATAGACGGTAACCTAAACGGCTAAGCTTTGACTTTTCGAGGTATTCATCGACTGTCAACATATCGATATCGCCAATGCCACGCTTATCCAAGTTCGAGCTTGTCGCGTGGTGAATCGTATGCTCACGCTTCCATTTTTCATATGGGAATGATGTTAAAACGCCTGTAATATTCCCGATGATGGCATTTGCCTTTTTGCTCTTGAAAAATGAACCGTGTGTACAATCGTGGAAAATAATGAATGCACGAATAACAAATCCTGAAGCAAGTACACTACATAGCGCTGTATACCATGGCGAGTATTGCAGCAATATATAGCCTGCTCCCCAAATTAATAATAGCGGCAACAATGTATTCAGTAATTGTTGAACACTAAGTCGTGTTTCCGATTTTGCAAACGGTGCAACGTCTTTTCGCAGTTGCTTCGTTTTTTCTGCATGTGTGTTTGCCATGTGTCAATCCCTCTTTCCTATAAAAATTATTAACTATATCGTATAAAAACAGGGATAATGACAACAGGCGCAAACATCATTTTTTTTTTATGACAAGTGTCATATGACCAGGTAATAATTTGACAATTTATTAATTTTCTTGCGGGCTTTCAGG
Organism: Solibacillus silvestris; assembly: GCF_051967575.1. Classification (NCBI taxonomy): domain Bacteria; kingdom Bacillati; phylum Bacillota; class Bacilli; order Caryophanales; family Caryophanaceae; genus Solibacillus; species Solibacillus silvestris. The sequence continues at coordinate 29,404 of NZ_JBQCJW010000020.1, read as the reverse complement.
TCCATCAAGATCAAGCTGGTAAAATACTAAATCCAGCCAGTGTCCAAACTTGTAGCCTGCATTGCGGATTGTCCCGCTATAATTAAAGCCTAGCTTTTCATGAATTTTAATGCTCGCCATATTTTCTTTGTCTATGCAACCAACCATTGTTTTCACATCGCTTGCTTTCGCTTCCTCAATGAGCGCATTCATCAACTTGCTCGCAATCCCTTTTTTATAGTGATCTTTATGAACATATACTGAATGCTCCACCGTATACCGATATGCCGGATATGCACGAAAACTGCCGTATGTCGCATAGCCCGCTACTTCCCCCTTGATATCAAATACAAACAGCGGCTCGCCTTTTTCCTGTTTTTGTTCAAACCATTCCATACGCTCTTCCAATGATTGCTCATTGTACATATAAATTGCCGTTGAGTGTAATATATTATCGTTGAAAATTTCCAAAATCATTGGAATATCTTGTTTTTTTGCTTGTCGAATCATCTTTGCCCTCCTGAAGACCGCAAAAGCCGCTCTACCCGTATTTTGGTAAAACGGCTGTTCACAATTACTTTTGCTTTAGTATTATTGCACCTTGGTTTTAAGATATGCTAGCTTAAAAATCGGCACTAATATGTTTATACATTGAAGTAGCGTGCGTCTGGATGCGCAAATACAATAGCAGATACACTTGCTTCAGGCTCCATCATAAAACCTTCTGTTAACTGGACACCTATTTGTTCCGGCTTCAGCAGATGGAAAAGCTTTTCTTGATCTTCCAAATTCGGGCATGCCGGGTAGCCAAAGCTAAAACGCTGCCCTTGATATTTTGCGGCAAACCGGTCACGCATCGTAAAGTCCGTCGCATCGGGGAATCCCCACTGATCACGGATTTCTTGGTGAATACGCTCGGCAAAACCTTCTGCCAGCTCAAGGGCAGTCGCTTGCAATGCGTGGCTTTCCAGAAACTTCCCTTGTTCTTTCAGCTCGCCCGCTTTTTTGCTTACACCTTTTCCTGCCGTTACGACCATTAAGGCGATATAATCCATTTCCCCGCTTCCGACCGGTTTCAAATAATCTGATAAACATAGGAATGGAGCAACTTGCTGACGCGGGAATGTAAAGCGTTGTATTTCCGTTTTCGCATCTTCCGGACTATATACGACTACATCATCCCCATCTGATTGCGCAGGGAAAAATTGATACATACCGGATGCCGACAATACATCGCTATTTAAATAGCCTTTCACTAAATCATTCAACAAAGTCGCACGTTCATCTTGAGCTGCAAGCAATTGATCCAAATTCCCCTTTAATCCTAAATGATGTCCGATTAATGTGCGCATATTCACATATGGCTGCAAATGGGCGACCGAATAATCTCGTTTAATATGTGGCACTAAATCCTTCGGCATAAATACTTGTGCATCATTCACTGTACGAACCGGCTTTTCGGCTACTGCTACTGCTGGGCGGGATGCTCGCTTTGCATCAGATTCCAGACGTTTTTCCCGCGAATCGCGCAACTCCTCCAATAGGGCATCACGTTCATTCGGATTCATTAATCGATTCGCCTGTTCCAAGCCTTGCATCGCATCTTTGGAATAAATGACGGGTCCTTCATATTGATCGGCAATTTTCGTTTCTGTAAAGCGTCGCGATAACGCCGCGCCACCAACTAAAATGGGGACATCAATGCCTGCTTCCTTGAAATCCTGTGCCGTAATGACCATCTGCTGTGCTGACTTTACGAGCAGACCCGATAAACCTATGAAATCCGGCTTTTCTTTGCGTATTGTTTCAATCAGCTGGGCCGGTGTTACTTTAATACCTAAATCTACAACACGATAGCCGTTATTACTTAAAATAATATCGACCAGATTTTTTCCGATGTCATGCACGTCGCCTTTTACAGTCGCCAGCACCATCGTCCCTTTGCTTGCACTCGTATCGCCCTTTTCCATAAACTGCTCTAAATGGGCAACGGCAGCCTTCATCACTCCAGCGCTTTGCAATACTTCGGCAACGATTAGCTGGTTATCGTTAAAGAGACGACCGACTTCCGCCATCCCTGCCATTAAAGGACCGTTAATAATGTCAAGCGGCGAATCAAATGTTTGCAGTGCATCATCCAAATCTTTAATTAACCCTTCCTTCGTGCCTTCCAATATGTAATATGCAAGACGCGCTTCAACTGTCGCGGGCAATTCCTTTACAATTGCTTCTTTCTTTTTATCACGGTAAAAATCGGTAAATACAGCCAATGTTTCATCATTCGTATTAAATATGAGATCATTCGCCAGTTTGATTTCCTCTTCCGGAATTGATGCATAGCGCTCCAGTTTTTCTGTATTGACGATCGCATAATCCAATCCGGCCTGTGTACAGTGATATAAATACACAGCATTCAGTACTTCACGGCCAACCGGCGGCAAACCGAATGAAACATTGCTTACACCGAGCACTGTTAAACAGCCCGGCAAGTTTTCTTTAATGAGGCGGATTCCTTCAATCGTTTCCTCGGCTGCTCCGATATATTGTTCATCTCCTGTGCCTACAGGGAACATTAACGGATCAAAAATAATATCCTCTGGCGACATGCCCCATTTTTCCGTCAATAACTTATAGGAACGCTTTGCAACTTCCAGCTTTTTCTCGCGTGTGACAGCCATCCCCGTTTCATCAATCGTACCGACAACAAGTGCAGCACCGTATTTCTTCACAAGCGGCATAACCGCATCAAAGCGCTCTTCTCCATCTTCCAAGTTGATCGAGTTAATAATCGCCTTTCCTTGCGAAAACTTAAGCGCCGCTTCCATTACTTTTTCATCGGTTGAATCGATTACAAGCGGCACTTTCACTTTTTTCACAACTTCCTTCATGAAGCTTTTCATATCTTCAGCTTCATCACGGTCAGGGTTTGCTAAACAAATATCGATAACATGTGCACCGTTTTTCACTTGCGCGCGCGCTATTTCAGCCGCTTCCTCAAACTTTCCGTCTATAATCAAATTTTTAAATTTTCTAGAGCCGATTACGTTCGTGCGCTCCCCGATGAATAGCGGGCGCATTGACTCATCGTATTGGAGCGGCTCAATACCCGAAACGACATGGCCATGAGTAACTTCTTTTGGCTTGCGGGGCGCATAGCCATCCACAGCCTCGCGGATCGCCTGAATATGTGCAGGTGTCGTGCCACAACAGCCACCAACGATATTTAACCAGCCTTTTTCTGCAAACCCTTGCAATTTTTTCGATAAAGAATCGGGTGTCTCGTGATAGCATCCTTCCTCATCTGGAAGACCCGCATTTGGATAACAGCTAATATAGCCATTCGAAAGCTCTGACAAAGAACGAATATGATCCGTCATAAATTCCGGGCCTGTCGCACAGTTCAGCCCTACAGATAATGGCTTAATATGCTCAATAGAAATGTAGAACGCCTCTATCGACTGTCCTGCCAATGTTGTTCCCATCGGCTCGATCGTTCCTGAGATCATCACCGGAATCTCTTTGCCAAGTTCCTCGAAAGCACGGTTAATCGCTATCGTTCCTGCCTTTACATTAAGCATATCCTGTGACGTTTCAAGCAATAGCAGATCGGAACCTGCCTCAATTAGCGCTTTAGCCTGTATATAAAAGTTCTCCTCAAGCTCCTCGAATGTAATCCCGCCTGTAACGGATAATGTTTTTGTCGTAGGCCCGATTGCGCCTGCAACAAAGCGCGGCCAGTCTGGAGTTGAAAATTCGCGTGTAGCCTCCAATGCAATTTCTACAGCTTTCGTATTAATCTCGATCGCTTTATCCCCTAAATCATACTCATTTAATACGAGTGGCGTCCCACCAAAAGTATTCGTGCAAATAATATCTGCCCCTGCCTCTAAATAGGCGCGGTGTATTTTCCCTAATACATCCGGTCTTGTCAGCACTAAGTTTTCATTACAGCCGTCCAACTCTTCGCCGCCGAAATCTTCGTATGTTAAGTTTTCAGCTTGAAGCATCGTCCCCATGGCGCCATCGATGATACATATTCTTTTTTGCAATTGCTCATGAATCGGGTGGTTATACATTTGACTGAACTCCTTTATTTTCCACATCATATTGTTTTACATATTCCATTAATTCAAGCGTCATATCATAGCGTAAAAACGGAGTAATTAAATAAATTCCATTAAAATATTGGCACGCCGTATCGAGCAGCTCTTTTGCAATGGCAATTCCTTCTGCCGTTGCCGCTTCTTTATCTTCGCCGCATGCTGCCATTCGCGCCAACACCTCGTCCGACAGTTTAATGCCTGGTACTTCGTGGTGCAGAAATTCCGCGCTGCGCGATGATGTAAGCGGCATAATCCCAATATAGATCGGTGTGTCCAAATGCTTTGTCGCATTATAAATTTCTATAATTTTTTCTTTTGTGTAAACCGGCTGTGAAATGAAATAATCTGCACCATGCTCGATTTTTTTCTCTAAACGGGCGACTGCTCGATCCAGCACACGCACATTCGGGTTAAATGCGGCAGCCACTGAGAAGTTCGCCTGTTTGCGCAATGACTTCCCTGTGAAAGATCCCCCTTTATTCAATTGCTTAATAAGTGAAATAAGCTCCATCGATGAAACATCATACACACTAGTCGCCCCAGGGAAATCACCCACTTTTGTCGGATCCCCTGTCACAACCAGAATATCATGCAGTTCCAGTGCATCAAGCCCCATTAAATGCGATTGAAGCCCAATTAAATTCCGGTCACGGCACGTTAAATGCGGCAACGAACGAATCCCGTGCTCCTTTAAAATAGCAGCCATCGCAATATTGCTTATACGCGGCGAAGCAAGTGAGTTGTCAGCCATCATAATGACATCGGCTCCCGCTTTTGCCAGTTGTTTTGCCCCTTCAACAAATCCATCAATTTCTAAATGACGCGGTGTATCAAGTTCCACAATGACAGAGCGCTCACGTTTTGCTTTTTCGTGGAGCGGTTCTTGCTTACGTGGCTCCGGAACACGGACAAATTGTGTATGCCCGTGTTTCTCTTCCTTTGTTTCAATTGGCTTTACTTTCGCCAAACGCTGCTTTACCGCTGCAATATGCTTAGGTGTCGTTCCACAGCAACCACCAATTAAGCGGACACCTTGATTGACAAGTTCAACGGCTGCACGTGCAAAATAATCCGTTTCCGATTCATATACTACCCGGCCGTCTTCTATATCTAAAAGCGAAGCATTGGGGTATGCCGATAAAAAGGCCTTTTTCGGCAGATTCACCCCTTCAAATGCCTGAATTGTATGATATGGTCCCAATCGGCAATTGCTCCCGACAATATCTGCGCCTAATCTTTCAAGATCATGAAGCGCTTCATTGAATGTCATTAAATTTTGGAGCACGCCCGGCTCCTGCATCGTCACTTGTGCAATAATCGGCAAATCCGTCATCGCACGCAATAGATAGACACAATGCGAAAGCTCTTCAAAATCATAATACGTCTCCAATAAAAATCCGTCTGGTTCACCGGCAAGCAACACCTCTGCCTGCTCTTGAAATGCGGCTAATATTTCGTCCAATGTCGCATCGCTTTTGCGGATGCCGCGAATACCGCCAACCGTCGCCAAAACATATTGCCCTCCTGGAGCAGCCGCACGTTTTGCGATCTTCAATGCGGCCTCATTGAATTCCTTTACACGGTTTTCATAGCCATAGCGCGCAAGCTTGATCGCATTTGCACCATATGTATTTGTCTGGATAATATCTGCACCAGCAGCAATATATTCACCATGGATTTTTCCGATAATTTCCGGGCGTGCAATATTCATCTCCTCATGACAATAATCCAGCCCGTATGAATAAAGTAATGTTCCGATGGCGCCGTCTGCCGTTAAAACACGCGTTTTTAAATCTTCTCGTAATCCCATTGCTTTCACTCCATTATTTACAGTATTTTCAGTCAACTAACAATACGAAAAAGCCCTCTTTCAAATAATAAAAGAAGGCTTAACAATTCAACATTTGCGTTCCTTCTCATCTTCTGGCATTCGCCACTGGATTTAGCACCTGACTTTTCGTTGGTTGCTGAAGTTTCATCGGGCCAGTCCCTCAACTTCTCTCGATAAGAATATTTTATGATTTTTAAAATAAAGCAATTATGCCTCAACATAATCGCAGCTGAATACGGAACATATAAAAGAACCGAATTAGGTTAAATGCATCATATCGTTATCTGAATGTTACGTCAATACCCTTTAACCGAATAAAGTATTTCTTTACATAATTCGCTCAATAATCTGTTCCGCCGTTTTTTTTCCGTTTTGAATGCATGCGCCAATCCCTACACCAAAATAAGAGCACCCTGCTAATAAGAGGTTCGGATAGTGTGTTTGCAACTGTCGAACGACATTCGATAATGCTTCGTTGTGCGCTAAATCATAGCGCGGCATTTGGTCAAGCCATTTCGTCACATTTACGACTGCCGGCTCGGCTTCAATGCCTAAACTTAAACGAATATCTTCCAATGCGACTTTTGTCAATGCTTCATCGGACATCGCCGCAAGCTCTTCGTAGCGCGGATTAATATTTTTATAAAATAAACGGACGAGTAAGTTTCCTTCCGCTGACGTATGCTTCCATTTACGGCTCGTCCATGTCGAAGCATTGCAAACTAAATCGCTATTATGCGAGACGATAAATCCTGTGCCATCTGCCGGCAATACACTATCCGGCACATCAAATCCGACATACATGGTTAAAGCTGATGCCGTTGTGAATTTTTCGAGCTGTTCATCGAGCGATTCGTCCTGCAGCACATTTCGCACCGTATCGTTCGGAACAGCCAGCACAACTATATCCGCCAAAATCGTTTCTTCCTCCAATATGACCTCATACTGCTCGCCGACTTTACGCACTTGCTTTGTCGCCGTCTTTTTAATGAATTCGACTTCCGGCAGCTGCTCTTCCAAGCGATCAATCAATGTGGATAAACCATTCCGGAATGAGATGAATTTCTTGTTCGCCGCTTTTTCGAATTGCTCGCGATTTGCCTCAAAGCCTTTTATAATCGAGCCGTAATTGTTTTTGTAATCCACTAAATAAGGCAAGGTTGATGCTAAGCTTAATTGATACAAATCCCCTGAGTAAACACCCGCCAACACCGGGGCGATTTGCTTGCGCACAATTTCCTCACCTAAAAAGTATTCTAAAAACATGCCGATTGAACTTTCTTTCGTAAAGGATGTATTCGGAATTTCCGAATCCTGAAGCGCTCTTTCCTTTCCTTCTTCCGATAGCAGTGTGCTCGACATAAGTGATTCTATGCTCATCGGAATACCGAATGTAGACCCTGCCGGAATTGCATGCAGCTCATTATTTGTATGAATATAGGATATTCCTGTTTCGTTATATACGAGCTGTGACTCAAAATTCAGTTCCTTTACAAGCTCCAGCACCCCCGGATGACGCGCTACTATCGAATCCGCGCCCGTTTCCATAATAAAGCTTCCTTCACGCGCCGAATGTATTTTGCCGCCCAAATATTGGTTTTTTTCGATTAATACTAGCCGTGCTTCGATATTTTTTTCATGCATTTGATTTTTTAAATAATGCATTGTGCAAAGTCCGGTAATGCCGCCGCCTATAACTACTACTGTTTTCATTTTATCTCTCCCATTTCGTTCGCTCTTCTTCTATTAGTATAATCTTTTCCACGCAAAATTTGGTCAGGCGGATATTACAATTTTCAAAACCAATGCCCGATTCTTATAATTACTATGTATACTTGGAGAGTTTGTTGGGTGTGAAAAGTAGAGCGGCTATTACAATTTTTCACGCCCGCATCATTTTACTTTCACAAGTATATTGACGATTAAGGATGCACAATGATAAAACATATTTTGCGCAAAATAACGTAAAATGATGTCTGTTATTATGTGGGTTACGTTGAACAGCTTATATGTACTTGCCCATCAAAAAGCTGTGCGGAAAGGACGGGCTTTCGGCACAGCATTGCTTATTCATATTATTCTTCTAGATTTTGGGATATTTGTGCCAGTGTATCTGCGGATAACGTTACTTCATCAAATGCACGGCCAAGATCCGAAATTATATCCCCGATTTGCTCTAATTCCAGCTCCACCAAATTGTTTTGTTTTTGTGTTTCGGTCATTGATTCGACAATCGCGGTGAACTGAACTTCCGTGTTTTCCATACTCTCTTCACCAACACGCACAGCTGATTTTATTTCTTGTAATGACTCAAGAAGCTTCGTCGTGCGAATATTTGTATTCTGCAATAGTTCTTCCACATTCACTGCCGAATCCTTTGTTTGTTCTGACAGCTTTCGCACTTCTCCCGCCACAACACCAAAGCCTTTGCCCGCTTCTCCGGCACGCGCCGCCTCTATTGCAGCATTTAGCGCTAATAAATTTGTTTGGTTCGCTATATTTGTAACGATTCCCATTGTCGATTCCATCTCTTTTGAAATTTCCGCAAGCTTATCAATCTCTGATGAAATCATTGCCACGGAATTATGAATGGCGTTCATGCTCTCTGATTGCTGCTGAATTTGCATTTTCCCTTGATGCGCTTGTTCAGCTGCAGCCGAAGACATACCATTGGCCTTTTTCGAATAAGAAATTATGACATCGGATTGAGCGGTCAACTGCTGGAATGACGCATTTGTCTGTTCGGAAATTGCCGCTAAGTTGGAAGATGACGCGATGATTGAATTCCCTATATTACGCTTGTCCTCTTTCATCTTTTCTTTCATGGATTCTACAACTGCTTCATATTCCTCCAAAACGATTTGCTGCTCAAAGTTCAGCATTTTCGATATTGCCGCAATTGTATGGAAGCGCTGCTCGTCACCTTCGATATGCATTTGAACGAGACGAATAAAATCGATTAATAAGCTTTGGAATGCGCCAATATACCATTTCGTCTTTAATCCTATATGAACATGCACACGCGCGATTTTTTTGCGCTTCTCAAAATATGCTTCATCAATAACCCCGCCGAACATTTCGCAAATATGCGCTTTTAAAGTTACTTTTAAACGGTCCACTGAGCTATGTTTATTAATTATTTCAACTAAGCTTGCTTCCATCCCCAAATTTTTATAAAAGGTATCGATAATATTTTCGATGCTTTCATCAACATAAGGCTTTAAACCTTTCAAGTATTTCAAATCTTCTGTTGTTAAGTTCAGCATTTGAAGCTGTTTTCTAATTTCTGCGTCCGCTACATACGCAAGCTTAACATTTTCATGCGATAATGGATTTTCTTGTTCCTTTAATTCCTTCTTCTTAAAAAACATTTGCAACCTCACTTTTAGGATTTACTTTTTTGTTTTATCTTTATATGATGCGACTGTGTAATTGTGTATGCTGCTCTAAGTCTGTTGTTATATCATTTTATAGTTGGAACAAAGTTTACAGTTTCATAACATTTCCATTATAGAGACGCTCTATGATGAAAGATATACAGTTCTCTTATTTCTATGCTTTTGCACTATATTATATGCCACTCTAGTAGTTAATAATAAATAGTTACATCGTCCTTTGATCAATATTCCGGTGGGAAAATATATCAAAAGCTTCACATTTATAATACTTACCATTATCCCTAATAGATTTTACAAATTTTAATATACAAAAGCAATCCTTCTCCAACATTTTAAAGACAGGATTGCTTCCGTTTACTATTCAAAAGAAAGTTGCTTTGTTAATGCGATTATTTCAGCTTCCAATGTTGCCGAGCGCTTATCAAAATAACGGATTCGTTCGGAGCTGCGGTTTTCAATATTTTTTTGGGGATCCAGCATATTGATCGCATCACTGGCAAACAGTTTTAATGTGCGGATGCCTGATTCGATTTTCCGAACTTCCTTCCCATTTATAAGTGCAGTATTATCTGTTGTTTTTCCCTTTTTCATTTGAATAATATTTGTATTGATGAGCTCATCGATTTTATTATAACGGCTCGTTTGTTTGTCGGTCATTATTTGAATTTTTTGATTGTATTTGATGACATCTTTGGAATCCAGCCCTGTTTGGCCAAACCCTTTTAAATATTCAACGATTGTACATAGCGTCGTTAAATTCTCTCGTTGCTCCAATAGCATTTGCTGGAGTTTTTGAATACTTTCCTCACTATGATGAGAAGAGAATTGTGGTACTGCATACATAAACATGATACTTCCCCTCCTTGTTGCTTTCCCCTTATAGTATATTTCCTATTATTATGTGAAAATAAACCTCAAAATGTCATCTAAATGTGGCTAATTTTCGTCAGACTTATTGAGCTTTACAGGCATTCTTATTTCACTCGGATTCATTTTCCAGCTTTGTTAGTTTTTCTTGCCACTTCATAGCCGCCGCTCTATCAATTCGCTCATAATAGGTCACTGCTTTTTTTGTCGCCTCTATATCTCCCAGTAAGCTTGCCTGTTTATAGTAGTAAATCGCTTTCTCGATATGCTGATCAACCCCGCAACCATATTCATAGCAATATCCTAAATTAAAAATCGCATCGACATGGAATTGCTCGCTCGCTTTTAAAAACCATTTTACAGCCTCTGCTCCATCTTGACGCTGCCCAAGTTCTCCCGAAAAAAAGATCATTCCAAGACGATACATTGCTTCGACGTCCTGCTGTTTGGCGCTGCAATGATAGTAAGCAAAGGCCAGTGCCTCATTGCAATCTGTTCCTATTCCTTGCTCATGCATCAGTCCGAGCGTAAACATCGCTTCCGCAACACCGAGTTGTGCAGCCTTTTCAAACCAATACAGTGCTTTTGCCTCGTCAACCTCCGTTGCCTCCCCGTTCAAATACATATCCGCCAAATTATTCATCGCCTCACAGTGCCCTAATAGAGCAGCCTTTTCGTATAATGTGAATGCCTGATGCTCATTGCCTCTCCCGTCAAGCGCTTCAAAATAGCAGTTTGCCAGCTCATACATTGCATCTGCATTTTGGCTTGCGACAGCATTTTCGAGCAAATTGTACATGCATGCGAAATCTTCATACTGCTTATATAATAAGGCGATATTTACAATCGATTGCTCCAGTCCATTAGTCGCTGATTCAAATTGCTCGAGCCATTTTTCCTGGGCATTTATTTCATGCTTTTTCAGCCATTTTATAAATTGCGTGCGATGTTCCATTCTTTTCACTCTTCTCTTTGCTGGAAATAATCCAATAAATACTGCCTAAATTCAGCTACTGCTGGCGGCAAATAACGGTTTTTCGCCCATGATACCCCGACTGAGCGATAGCATGGCGGATCGACCTTTAAACGTTTCACTTTATAATGGTCAAGCCCTTTAATATTCGGGATGAGTGAAATGCCCATTCCTGCTCCAACAAACCCTGCCACTGTATGCATCTCCTCCGCGGCAAATGTTGTTTTAAGCTGAATCCCTTCTTCCAAAAACAGCTCGTCGACTAATTGGCGGAGTGAATTCCCTTTTTTGATCGCAATAAACGGTTCATTTTTTACTTCTTCCAATTTTACGGCATCTTTCTTTGCCAATGGATGCGTTGTCGGGACAATGACGAAAAGCTCCTCGACAAACAGCTCCTCTGTTTCGATTTCAATCACTTTTGACTCGATTTTTTGTGATAGGCACAAATCGATGGCCCCTTCTTCAAGCCGCTTCAATAAACTCAACGAAGTCGCTTGTGTTAAGGAAAATTGCATATTCGGAAATGCCTCGCTTGTCGAAGCAATCAGTTCCGGCACGACTTCCATGCCGAGCGTGTGAATAAAGCCAAAGGACACTTCCCCTGAACCTGGCTTAACAATATCCTCAAATTCTTCTTTAATATGCTCGTACTCATCCAAAATCACATTCACGCTTTGTAAAAAAAGCTCGCCAAAACGGTTTAAATAAATCGAGCGTCCTTCACGGCTAAACAACGGTACACCGAGATGCTGCTCAATGTTTGCAATCGATTTGCTTAACGCTGGCTGGGAAATCGCTAAAACTTCCGCCGCACGTGTCATATGTTGCATTGTAGCAACGGTTTTGAAATATTGAAGCTGTTCAATCTCCATTTTCCATACCTCACATCATTCATAACTTTTTCGAATTGAAACAATAAAAATAATAAATTGTACTTATATATTTATACTCTTTATAATAGTCGATAACAGCAAGATTTCATAACAAAAATATTTTAAAATTTCAAGAGTTTTTTATAACATTTTATAAAATTGACATATTTTATTTTACAAAGGGGTCTAATAGACAATGAAACTCATCGCGCCGAAACCTTTTACAATTGAATCCGGAAAACGTGCTGTTCTATTACTGCATGGCTTTACCGGCAACACAAATGATGTAAAACGTTTAGGAAAATATTTAGCTGATCGTAACTATACTGTGCATGCACCTTTATATAAAGGCCATGGCGGTGGTCCGGATTTATTAATTCAATCCCAGCCAACTGAATGGTGGGATAGTGTAATGGAAGGCTATGATGCATTACGCAATCGCGGCTATGAAGAAATTGCGGTAGCAGGCGTATCACTAGGCGGAATCTTCTCGTTAAAGCTTGGGGAAGAGCGTCCAACAAAGGCGATTGTTACAATGTCTGCCCCTGCCATGTCAAAATCTGCAGATAGCTTACAAAATCGCATTGTTGATTATGCGATTAACTATAAAAAATTAGCCGGCACATATGATGAAGCGGTTGATAGTCGCACTAAAATTGCGGAGCTTGTGAAAATGCCGTCATTGAACTATTTGCAAAGCATGATTAACGAGACAAGCGAAAAATTAAATGTCATCAAGACGCCTGTCCATATTTTGCGCGGTTTAGAAGATGATGAATATTATTGTGAAAGTGCCGATCTAATATATAGTTCAGTAAATTCCCGAATTAAATCAGTTAAGACTTTCATTAATTCCGGACATATATTAACATTAGGTAAAGAACGTGAATTGGTGTTTGAAGAAATTTATCGTTTCTTTGAAGGTTTAAAGTGGAAAGAGTAAATAATAAAATTGCTGAAATGCATGTGCTATTCCTTGAAACATTGAAAAGTCTGATGGTAAAATAAACGCATCGCCACTTCTGCCCGGAGGAAGCAAAATAGCCGCAGAGCCGGCATTTTAGCCTAGATATAATATTGTGTCCCCTTGCAAAAATCCCCGTTTTTGCAATGATATATTAGAAAGTCGCTTCTTGCTCTTTTGAGTAGAGGTGTACCCTTTCTTCCGACGAGGTAGCATTTGTTTTCTCGTCAACGAAAAGCGAGCGCTAAATGGATCCCCGTCCATTTAGCGCTCGTTTTTTATTCTTCTGACATGGCAAGTACTAAAATTTTTGCCAATTGGGCGCGTGTCACATTTCCTTTTGGCGAGAAAGTTGTAGCACTCGTTCCTTGTACAACACCTATATCATATAAAAATGTAATCGCCACTTGTGTTTCTTCAGCATAGTTTGCTATATCTTTAAACATAGCAAACTGCGCAGGCTCATACTCTTCGCCAACCAAACCGTTTGAAAGGCGCATTAAAATCAATGCGAGCTGTGCGCGGGTAATATTGCCTTGCGGGTTGAAATAGCCATCATTTTCACGGACTAAACCAGCTTCATAGGCGGCAGCAATTTCGTTTTGTGTTTGCTGCGCATAATGGCCAATATCCTTGAATGGGGCAGGTTTTGTTGCCGTTAACTCAAATGCGCGCGAAATAACGGATAATACTTGGACACGCGTCATATTCGTATTCGGCTTGAATGTCCCATCTTCATAGCCATTCATGAAGCCATATGCATACGCAATATCAATATATTCCTTGCCCCAATGATTTTTTATATCATGAAATGGCGCTTCTTCAACGTCCTCATCTACAATTGTCTCTTCCAATTCCTTAATAATGACATCCAAGTAATCGTTCATCATCGTAATAGCTACCATTTCATAGCCAGCTTCACTTAAATGGACATTTGCGGGATTTGGCAAATATGCCTTTGTATCACTTGCGATTAATTTTGCTACATCAGAAAAAATGCCGTCATTCTTTTCAACGACAGTTTTAATCGAATTATTGATTGTAGTCACTAGCGTATTTAATTGTGTTTGTATAGCTTGGTCTTGAACATGAGGAAATGGATTGTATAGCCCCATGACGATAATGTCCACATATGGATTAATCGCATAAATGCTTTCGAAGATTTCCCCATAATTTACAGCTACATTTTGAATGCCTTTTAAAACGCCTGCTGCATCAAATGTGAATTCCCCTGATTCTGTACGATTTACATTTTTCAATACATCGTTTGCACCGATACTTAATGTAATGATATCCGCTTTTTGAATCGCTTCATGAATCGTCACTGTATTTTGTGATAAGCCTTTTAAATCATAAATTGGCTTTGTGACATTTGCTTCAATATCATTTAATACATCAACCGTTGTATAGCCAGGATAAGAAAACCCTTTATTAAACGTGATTGCGGCCTGCTCTTCCATGTAGTTTTTGGCAATAAAATCTGCATAGCCAAGACCGATTTCACCTTTTTCATTCATGCCTGCCGCCAGAGAATCTCCAAGTGCCAAATAATTCAATAATTCGCTATCTTCCTCGGCATTGGCGATTGTCGATATAGGTAAAACTAATTGTAAAACTAGCAGTATTGCGGCAAAAACCGAAAACTTTTTCATCCACTTTCCCCCTTTTTATGTAACTTATTCACATTATAAATTATCGCAGTTTAAATAACAAAAATTATTTAAACGCGATGTACTATACTATTCCCCCGCGATTCAGATCAAACTGCCACCTTATAAACATGCTTGGACAGATGCTTGAAACAAGAAGGTCCGGCCTAAAGAAGCATTTCCTACATATATTATAAAATGAATGATTGGAGGAGAGTACATGATTACAATTAGCCTTTGCATGATTGTCAAAGATGAAGAGGCTGTCATTGCCCGCTGTTTAGATTCAGTCAAAGAATTAGTCGATGAGATTAATATTGTGGATACGGGATCTACAGACAGCACGAAAGAAATCCTGCAACAATACACTAACCGGATTTTCGATTTTGAATGGATTGACCACTTTGCGGCCGCACGCAATTATTCTTTCCAGCAGGCGACGAAGGACTACATTCTTTGGCTCGATGCGGATGATATTTTTGCCGCTGGGGATATTATTGATTTGTACTATGAATCGAACGGTTTAACAATCGGACTTAACTTAGGAGGCTCAAACTCTGCTGGAATGGTTTGGTCTTGTCATCGGATTTCCTAGCCATCAATATATACAAAAATGCAGAAATGTTGAAAGCATAACATTTCTGCATTTTTTGTCATTTAAAAAACCGCCTCTCAAAAAAACTTGAGAAGCGGCAATTACTTATATAAGCTATTGAATCTAATAGCCGAAAAACATTGCTACGAAGAAATTACATCATTCCTGGCATACCCATGCCGCCCATATCCGGCATTGCTGGTCCGCCAGCTTCCGGAATATCCGCAACTACTGCTTCAGTCGTCAAGAATAGTGAAGCAACAGAAGCCGCGTTTTGCAATGCTGAACGTGTAACTTTTGCTGGGTCCACTACACCTGCTTCAATCATGTTCACCCATTCACCTGTTGCTGCGTTGAAACCGATACCAATTTCTTCACGTTTTAAACGATCAACAATGATTGAGCCTTCTAGACCAGCGTTTTCGGAAATTTGACGTACAGGCTCTTCTAATGCGCGTAAAATAATGCGTACACCTGTTGCTACATCACCCTCTACATTCTCAAGCACTTTTTCCACTGCCGCATAAACATTAAGAAGTGCTGTACCACCACCTGATACGATACCTTCTTCCACTGCTGCGCGTGTAGAGTTTAAAGCATCTTCAATACGTAATTTACGCTCTTTTAATTCTGTTTCTGTTGCAGCACCAACTTTAATTACTGCAACACCGCCAGCTAATTTCGCCAAGCGTTCTTGTAATTTTTCTTTATCGAATTCAGAAGTTGTTTCAGCAAGCTGTGCACGGATTTGGCCTACACGACCAGCTACCGCCTCTATGTTACCAGCACCTTCAACAATTGTTGTGTTGTCTTTTGATACGATAACTTTTGCCGCACGACCTAAAGATGATAAGTCTGCTGTTTTTAAGTCCAACCCCAGATCTTGTGTAATTACTTGTGCACCTGTAAGAATCGCGATATCCTCCAACATCGCTTTACGACGGTCACCGAAACCTGGTGCTTTTACAGCTACCGCGTTGAATGTTCCGCGTAATTTATTCACTACAAGTGTTGCAAGCGCTTCACCTTCTACATCTTCAGCGATAATTAAAATTGGACGGCCTTGTTGAACAACCTGCTCTAATACTGGCAGGATTTCTTGAATATTAGAGATTTTTTTATCCGTAATTAAAATGAACGGATTATCAAGTACCGCTTCCATTTTATCTGTATCTGTTACCATATAGTGAGATGCATAACCGCGGTCAAATTGCATACCTTCCACTACATCCAATTCTGTTGTGAAGCCTTTAGATTCTTCGATTGTAATAACACCATCGTTGCCTACGCGCTCCATGGCATCTGCAATATATTGGCCAATTTCATCATCCGCTGAAGAAATTGCCGCTACTTGTGCGATCGATTCTTTGTTTTCCACTGGGCGGGAAATTGCTTGAAGCTCTGTTAATGCAGCAGCAACCGCTTTATCCATCCCTTTGCGAATACCTACTGGGTTAGCACCAGCTGTTACGTTTTTAAGACCTTCACGAATCATGGCTTGCGCAAGTACTGTAGCTGTTGTTGTACCATCACCAGCAATTTCATTCGTTTTAGAAGCTACTTCCGCTACTAGCTTTGCCCCCATGTTTTCATATGGGTTTTCCAATTCGATTTCTTTAGCGATCGATACACCATCATTTGTAATTAATGGTGAACCGAATTTTTTCTCCAATACAACATTGCGCCCTTTAGGTCCTAATGTAACCTTTACAGCATTCGCTAATTTATCTACACCTGATGCCATTAATGAACGAGCTTCTTCTGAAAACTTAATATCTTTTGCCATAATTCATTTTCCTCCTAAAATTTGCGATCTATTTTTTTGATTTATTGTTTATGAAGATGTGCAGCTAGCAATATTCATTATGTAAGGGCCAGCTGCAAAACATGTTTGAATTTGGAATTATCCGATAATTGCAAGTACATCGCTCTCACGTAAAATTAAATATTCTACGCCGTCATACTTCACTTCAGTACCAGAGAATTTTGAGAAGATGATTTCGTCGCCTACTTTTACGTCAAGCTCAAGACGAGTGCCGTTGTCAAGAACACGACCTGTACCTACTGCCACTACTTTGCCAGTTTGCGGCTTTTCTTTTGCTGAGTCTGGCAATACGATGCCGAATGCCGTTTTTTCCTCTACCTCAACAAGTTCGATAATGATGCGATCTCCTAATGGTCTTAACAATTGAAACAACCTCCTAAAAAAATTTCTTTTTTTAGCACTCTCGTTTGATGAGTGCTAACACATTTATTAGTTTAATGAATTCCATATTTTTTTGCAAGTATGTGCATTAAAAAATTTTGTTTTATCGGCAAATTCCTCTACAATAAAGAAGGGACATATGAAAATGGCTAAAACATAATCGCCGACAAAAAAATCTATAAATAGAAGATACAGCATTTCACACGATTTCGTGGAGAAGTTTTTTCTGCTTGCTATTAATGGAGAAAGAAGGTTTTCAATTCGTGACATCTATTTCATCATCTAAGTTTCAAACACAAAAAACAGCCTTTTACGTGTTATTAACTTATATCATTTGCCAATTATCAGCATTATTACTTATATTCATTCCTGGCTTAAAAGATTCCCTATTACAGCTTTTTTCTGGAGTCTCCGAGCAGGACCAGCTCATCAAATTATCTGCCTGGTGGTCGACAATCTCATTTGGCGTCGCGTTTGCTGTGAGTTTCATTTTAATTTCGCGCAATAAGCAATTTTGGGATGTTTTTAAAGGGGAAAAGGCGTCCGTTGGTGCATCGATCGGCTGGGGTGTAATCGGATTTTTCCTCGTATTTTTAGGTCAGACAATCGGGGCTTACATTGAACTGGCTTTAGGGATTGAGGTCGGCTCGGAAAATACGGAAGCGATTATGGATATTACGAAAATCGCGCCTGTAATGATTATAGCGACAGTATTTTTAGGTCCGATTTTAGAGGAGCTTGTATTCCGCCGTGTCATTTTCGGCTCTATTATCCAAAACTATAATTTCTGGATTGCGAGCATTATTAGCGCTATTGTTTTTGCTGCGATTCATATGGATTTTACACATATTTTACTATATACGATTTGCGGGATGATTTTCGCGTTTTTATATCATAAAACAAAGCGACTTATTACTCCTATTATCGCGCATATTTTACTAAACGGGTTCGTTACATTTGTTCAAATGAATGCCGATAAGTTTCAAGTGTGATTTTTCTGAGTTTGTGTTAAAAGTGGAGGAAGCTTTTAACACAAACTTTTTAAATTGCAGGAAAGTACTGCTTTTGGCATTGGCCCGGATAAATCTTCCTGTATCCATTATAAAAGGAGTATCCCGAAATTGAATTACCGGATACCCCCTTGACGTGATACAAATTAACTATTATTCATTTGTTCCATTTGGCGGCGCTGCTGTTCAAGCAATTCTTCCACTTGCAGCTCCCGCTCGCGTTCTTCCTCTGCCAATACGCGCTCTTTTTCGGCCGCTTCATATTTACGATACCCAAGCCTTGAAATGACAATACTTATCTCATACAAAATAAATAAGGGAATCGCAATAATGATGTTCGACACCACATCAGGCGGCGCCAACAATACCGAAATAACGATTAATACAAAATATGCGTATTTACGAAATTTTACCATGAGCTTCGGATTAATAATGCCGAGCCTCGAAATAAATAGCGTCACGACAGGCAATTGGAACAACAACCCAAAAGGAACGATTAGCTTGATTAAAAATGAAAAGAATTCATTGATTCCGATCGTCGGCTTAATATTCAAGTCTGCCGACAGGTCATTCATAAAGCGCATAATAAACGGAAACAGAACATAATAGGCAAACGTAATCCCCACAATGCCCAACACAAATGCATATGGGATATATTTCAATGTCGCCTTACGTTCCATTTCATGCAGACCTGGCGTGATGAATGCCCAAAGCTGGTAAAGCAAAATCGGAGACACAATGACAGCCGCTATAATGAAAGTCACTTGTAAATATACTGTTAAAGGATCTCCAGGACTAAATGCGTTCATCGTAAAACTAGCAGCTAAATCACTGCGTTGAATATATCGAATAAGCGGTTTCGCCGTATAAAAGCCTACGAAAAGAGCCATTACAAAGAAAATCGCCACGAAAAACAGGCGTTTCCTGAGCTCCTCCATATGTTCAACTACGGTTAATTCTCTTGGATTCATAGTAAGACATCCTTAATTTACTTAATGTCGTTTTTTTCGTTATCTTTATGTTCGATAACATTTTTCTTCGCATTCATGTCATCTTCGTCATCTGTCAAGCCCTTCGTAGCACTGCGGAACTCGCGTAAAGTTGTCCCCATTGCACGACCTAATGATGGCAATTTTTTTGGACCAAATATTAGCAGGGCGATCAGTCCGATGATAATTAGGCTTAAAGGTGTAACCGCACTTAAATGCACAACCACTATAGCCACCTCCTCTATTATTATGTACATTTTACAGTAATTAACTTGAATTTGCTATTTATAGTAATGTGAACAATTTGTTACTAATCTGAATTTCTGACTAAATAGATAAGCGCCTGCAATTCGACCGATAAATCAATATTCATCACTTTAAGCGTTTCAGGCACAGATAAGCGGACAGGGGTGAAGTTTAATATTCCTTTTGCATTCATTTGAACAAGCCGGTCTGTCATCATTTGAGCAGAGCGGGATGGAACAGTAAGTATGGCCAACTCTGCGCCAAACTCTTCATACATCTCCTCTAAACGATCCGGATGGAAAACCGGGATATCACTGATCGTCGTCCCTTCATACGGTGCTTTCGAGTCAAATGCGACGACAATGCGCGTGTTATGATTTTTTTGAAAATTGTATTTCAGTAAACCATTCCCTAAGTTCCCGACCCCGATCAGCGCGACATTCATCGCCTCATCCTGATCCAATGTTTGTCGGAAAAATTCGAGTAAATATTGCACTTCATAGCCATATCCCTTTTTGCCGAGAGCGCCAAAATAAGAGAAGTCACGTCGAATCGTAGCCGAATCTATTTTCATCGCATCACTTAATTCCTGTGATGAAATACGTTTTTTACCTTCATTTGCAAAATTTTTCAAAAATCGGTAATACAGAGGAAGTCTTTTCGTTGTTGCTTGTGGAATTTTTGTTTCTGGTTTCACACATTCTCCTCCTACATACTTTTGGAAATCGTTATCAATTATGCCTCGCCAACTCTTGTCCAGATTTTTTCCGAGTCGGACTCACCGGACACAGGTCATTCAGCCGTTGCCGCACGATATGAAGCTTTCAAGCTGACTTCCTCTTTCATTAAGAAATCATAAAAAAACCGGTGACATCCGCCTGGCTTTGGGCCAATACGATGCAGATCACTCATGCATCTTCACACGACGCGGTGCTCTTAGCCTCAGTTCTCTGTTGAGCAGAAGCAAGTTAATCTTACTAAACAAGCAGCCACAAGTAAAGTATCCATCGTTGCGTACAATGTTCCCATCCTTTAAACTAAATAGGAGAAACTGAGGTGTAAAAATGATTGTCTTACAAGTAAATCAATTATATAAATCCTTTATTACCGATGAAATTTTAAGTGGTGTAAAGCTGGAAGTCCAGCACCGGGACCGTGTTGCTTTAGTAGGGCGCAACGGGGCAGGCAAGTCTACACTGCTGAAAATAATCGCTGGGCAGATGGGCTATGATTCGGGTGAAATAATTATCCCGAAAGATATTCGTGTCGGCTATTTGGAGCAGCATGCCGGCATTGATTCCGAGCTTTCCATTTGGGACGAAATGATGACAATTTTCAAAAGCTTACGCAGCCAGGAGCAAAAGCTGCGTCATTTGGAGCTGCAGATGGCCGAGCCGCAAATATATGAAAACAGTGAGCAATATGCGCGCATCATGTCGGAATATGACCAATTGCAGCATGATTTCAAAGATGCAGGCGGTTATCAATATGAAGCCGATACACGCTCTGTACTGCACGGCATGCAGTTTTTCCCGGAAGACTATACGAAGCCGATCCGTTCGCTTTCCGGGGGGCAGCGTACACGTCTTGCCCTTGCAAAGCTCCTCTTGTCAAAGCCTGACCTGCTTATATTGGACGAGCCGACAAACCATTTGGATATTGAAACATTGTCTTGGCTGGAAAACTATTTAAAAGGCTATGAAGGCGCAATTTTAATCGTTTCGCATGACCGTTACTTTTTAGATCAAGTCGTCTCGATTGTTTATGAAGTTTCCCGTACAAAAGTATCAAAATATGTCGGAAACTACAGTGCCTATTTAGATGAAAAGGCAAAAAACTATGAGCGGGATTTGAAAATGTACGAGCGTCAAATGGATGAAAAGGCAAAGCTCGAGACATTCATCCAAAAAAACCTGGCACGTGCTTCAACGACAAAAATGGCACAATCCCGCCGGAAAGTGCTGGAAAAGACAAATTGGATGGATTCTCCGGATGGCGACGAAAAAAGCGCGAATTTCGGTTTCACAATCGATCGCCAAAGCGGCAATGATGTGCTATCGATCGATGACTTGGCGATCGGCTTTTCCGACAAAGAAATTTCGGGAAATATCGGGCTGCGTGTATTCAGAGAGGACCGGATTGCATTGGTCGGTCCAAACGGGGTCGGGAAATCCACATTATTAAAAACAATCGTGAAAGATATCGAGGCCCTTGCCGGTAATATTCGTTATGGCACAAATGTCCAAATTGGCTACTATGATCAGGAACAGGCAAAATTGCATTCGAATAAATCCGTAATAAGCGAGCTCTGGGATGAATGGCCATTGATGAACGAAAAAGATATCCGTAATATTTTAGGACGCTTCCTCTTTAGCGGTGACGATGTTTCAAAAACTGTCAGCTCTCTATCCGGCGGCGAAAAGGCCCGTCTTGCACTTGCTAAGCTAATGATGCAAAAATCGAATTTCCTCGTGCTTGATGAACCGACAAACCATCTGGACTTGGACAGCAAGGAAATTTTGGAAAACGCGTTAATCGATTATCCGGGAACGCTTTTATTCGTTTCGCATGACCGTTATTTCATTAATCGGATCGCCACGAAAGTAATCGAGCTTTCAGGCACAGGCTCTTTCGAATATTTGGGGGACTATGACTATTATATAGAGAAGAAGCAGGAGCTTGAAGAGTTGGCCGCGATGAAAGCCGCCGCAAAGGAAAAAGCTGTGACGGATACTGCCCCCCAGGCAAAATCCACTTCTTTGATTGATAAGGACGCGAAGAAAAGAGAACGCCAAATTCGCCGTACAATCGAGGATATCGAGGCAAATATGAGCACGTTAAATGATAAAATTGCGATATTTGAAGAGCAGCTTTGCGATCCCGCCATATTCTCTGATCATGAAAAAACAATGGCAATTCAATCTGAGCTAAATGAGACAAAAGAGCAGCATGAAACGCTTGAGATGGAATGGCTTGAATTGAATGAAGAACTAGAACATCTATAAAAATAAAGAGTGCCCGGTATATCGTTCCGGGCACTCTTTTCATATTAAGCGATGAAGATATTCATTTTGGCGATTGTAAGAGCATACTTTGTAGCAAACGCTTAATAATTTTATTTTCCTTTAACTTTTCAGGCGACTCTATCTATTTCATTATTATCGTATAATACTAAAGCTTAATAAACTCCATTTATAAATCAATCATATATATAGGTCAATACGCCAAATTTCTACAAAAATCTCCACAGTTTTATTCACAAAACAAATCTAGTCATATCAACATATCAACATAGTTTTCCACATTATCCACAAAAAATATCAAAGTTATACACAAGACGATACGAAAAATCGACCACTATATATAGATAAGTCACATGTTTTCCACAAGTTATTCACATTTTGTGCATAAGTACGCATGTTCGCACATCTTTTTGTGGGTATTTAACTTTATCTGTGGATAATTTTTCAGAAAAGTTCTACATTAAATAAAAAATTGTTATAAACAAGATTTAATCATCATAAATTACTAATTTCGACTTTTACATATTATTGTAATAAAGTGAGACCTCCACTAATAGGAATTTGGTATGGTCAAATGCCGTTATAATTAAAAGAATCCACTATTTTTAACCGGCCTTCAATTCGTAATCTTAATTCCGCATAATTGAGCTCTATTTTTTCCACCAAAAAAGCATGAGGAAAGGAATTGTTGCTCTTCCTTTCCTCATGCTTTTCGAATTTTACTTCCAGCTTGTCAATTCCATTCCTGGACGTCCATTCATAGCTAAATTCCCGCGAACCCCGGCTATATACATTTCATAAGCCGCGGCGCCAATCATCGCGGCATTATCTGTGCATAATTTTAATGGTGGGACATAAAAGGGAATGCCTTCCTCTTTAAAAGCATTCTCCAATGCTGTTCGCAGGCCTTTATTAGCGGATACCCCGCCTGCCGCAATCACTTGCTTCACATTAAATTCACGTGCAGCACGAACTGTTTTCGCTGTAAGCACTTCGACAACACTATCTTGGAATCCTTTTGCCACTTGCGCCGGGATAATTTCCTCTCCGCGCTGGTCCATATTATGCTTATAGTTAATAACGGCCGATTTCAATCCGCTGAAGCTAAAATCATACGAATCCGCCTCTAGCCATACACGGGGAAAAGGCACTGCTTCTGTCGCTTCATGTGCAAGCCGGTCAATATGAGGTCCACCCGGGTAAGGCATATTCAATACGCGCGCCACTTTGTCATATGCTTCGCCCGCTGCATCATCACGCGTTTCGCCAATGACTTCAAAAGAGCCGTGTTCACGCATAAGTACTAGCTCTGTATGCCCTCCTGATACTACAAGGGCAAGAAGCGGAAACTCCATAGGCTGGACGAGATTATTTGCATAAATATGTCCTGCAATATGATGTGTGCCGATTAACGGTAAATTATGCACAAATGCAAACGCCTTTGCTGCATTAATGCCGATTAACAATGCCCCTACTAACCCGGGCCCTTCTGTCACCGCCACAGCCGTTAAATCTTTTGGTTCGATATTTGCCTGTTTTAAAGCTTCCTCCAACACGATCGTCATCTGTTCCACATGATGGCGTGAAGCGATTTCAGGTACGACTCCCCCGAAACGCTTATGACTTTCTATTTGCGACGAAACTACATTCGAAATGATTTCCGTGCCGTTTTTGATTATTGCAACGGCTGTTTCATCACAGCTTGTTTCAATTGCCAATATATAATTATCCATTATAAGTTCACCCACATTACTAACGCATCTTCCTGATTGTCCGTGTAGTAGCCTTTTCGGATGCCACCATCTTGGAACCCAAGCTTGCGATATAAATTTTGCGCGACTGTATTTGTTACGCGTACTTCCAAACTCATGACGTCCATATTGGCTTCCTTAGCGATACGCATCGCCTCACGCATTAAGCCTTCTCCGATACCTTGACCACGAACAGCTTCAATTACAGCTACATTCGTAATTTGAGCGGCATCAATGACGAGCCAGATTCCGCAAAAGCCGATAATTCCGCCTGTCTCGTCTTCCGCTACTAAATAATGCGAAAACTGATTTTCCGTCATTTCATAATAGAACGAATCCAATGTCCATGGTGTAGGGAATGTAGCTAGCTCAATTGCATGAACCGTCTTTACATCGGCAATTGTCATTTTACGATACCTTACCATTATTGCTGCTCCTTTTTCTGTTCCTTGATCCAGTTCGCTTCTGCCTCAGCGATGCGGCGGTACTGCGGTATGAATCGGTGTACGTCATCTACATCCGGCAAAGGGGAATTTTGCGCCAGCGCGATTAACTCGGAAGCACGGGGCAAATCCATCGTAAACGGAGCACGGATCGCTAAATCGCCTAATGCTTCTTTAATTTTACCGAAGTATATACCAGCATCTGTACCGACAAATATTATAGGACGTTCCAGTTGCTGCAGCTTTTGCAATAGTCCATCTATATGATCGTGATAATCTTCAATGACAGTATTCAAAGTGCCGCCTTCATACACTCCCGCATATACATTTTGGCGCCGTGCATCGATCAATGAGCAGATCGCATAATCAGCAACACGGGCATTTGCGGCAAGCACCTTCAAGCTTGATATCCCGACTAAAGGCTTTTGCAGCGACCAGGCCAGCGTCTTTGCGAGTGTGACACCGATGCGAACGCCTGTATAAGATCCCGGTCCTTCAGAAACAGCAATGGCCTCGATATTTCCCGGTATCAATCCGGCTTTTTTAATTGCTTCTTCAATCGCTGGCATCGCTCCGACTGAATGCGTCAACTTTATATTTTGTACAACTTCCGCAACTACTTTTTGATCGTTTACAATCGCGACAGAAAGCGGTGCATTTGCCGTGTCTATTCCTAACCAAATCATTTCAGTAACTCCTCACAAAGGCGAACATACTTCTCGCCTACTGGTTTAAAAACAAATTTCCGCGCTGATTCATTTATGCGCGTAATTTCAATTGCCAACCGTTCTTCCGGTAAATCCTCATTGATTAAATGCGCCCATTCAACAACCGTGACTGCATCGCCGTAGAAGATTTCTTCCCAGCCGAAATCTTCGTCACTATCTTCTAAACGATACACATCTAAATGATTTAATGGAATACGCCCTTCATATTGCTTCATAATTGTAAATGTCGGGCTATTCACCGTACGTTTCACACCAAGCCCTTTCGCAAAGCTTTGTGTAAATGTTGTTTTCCCGGCGCCCAAATCACCTTCAAGCGTAATCGTATACTGTGGCTCCACCAAATCCGCAAGCTTCCTTGCAAGTGCTTCTGTTTCTTCAAGAGTATTTATTTGTATTTCGAATATCATATGATTGTTTCCTTCCGCAAAAAGTCCATTATCTCTAGTTTACTTGAACTGAAGCAATTGTTCAAAATGTATTGCTCCCAACGCGATTAATCAACGAAGAAAAACGGTATTCAATTTAAAAAGCCTTATAAGCTCTATGCCCATAAGACCAATTTTACCGTTTAGAATTGCCTTTGCGCTCTACAACTTCCATTTGAACTAACTCGTCTTCCTTAAATTTAAGACGATAGCCCTTCGTCAGTAAAAGCTCATCATTCCATTCATAAATGTCCTTGTCAACCGCTTTGCCTGCCCCTCCGCTAATACGCACGACATCTATATAGGACATGCCTTCTTTTAATTCCTTATATTCCCCTTCGTTCATGTATTTTTGCCAACTATACGTATTGCTTTCCTCAATCTCCAAAATTTCATCTTTACAAGCGGATACACTCATCACTAGAAAGAAAACAAGACAAATAGATAGGAAGGCTAAAAATCCCTTTTTATTCATCAGTATCCCCCCTCAATATAAGTAGGAAACTTTTCCCGCAACGAGGACGTTCAAAACATTTTACAAGGGAAAAAAAGAGTATATAAAAATCAAAAAATTTTAATATACTCTTTGTTCGTGGAATAATTGCTATGTAACAACATTTCTGCATGGAATAAAGGCGAGTTCTCTCTTCTTAGTGGAAAAGGAGTGATCCGAAATGATTTTCGAACACTCCTCTGTTTATAATGCCGATTTATATACCTGGAACCCAGCCTGATCTTGATTGTAATTTTTTCAATAATGGATTTGGGAGCACAGTATCAATCTTTTCATCAAATACTGTTGAAACAGGCTCTCCGCTTTGCACTTTCTCCACCCAATGCGGCTCAATAAGCAATGCACGACCGAGCGCGATTAAATCCGCACCTAATCGCAAAGCATGTTCCGCTTCTTCAAGTGTATAAATTGAACCTACCCCTATTAAAGGTTTACGACCATTTAATAAGTCTTGTATAACTGAAATACGGTTATGCTGACCTTTTTCATAGCGATGTGTCTCTGAACGGAAATCCCCAAGTGAAATATGTAAATACGTTAGCTCTGTTTTAGCTAATTCATTTACAAGCACGATTGTATCATCCATCGTAATTCCGTCTTCCTCTGGTTCTTCAGGACTGAATCGGTATCCGACGATAAATGCTTCATTTGCATACAGATTTTTGACCTTTAATACTTCTTCCACAATTTCTAACGGAAAGCGCATTCTCTTTTCAATCGTCCCGCCATACTCATCCGTTCTTTTATTCGTGAAGCCTGAAAAGAATTGCTGAATCAAATACGTATTGGCCCCATGGATCTCAACACCATCAAAGCCTGCTTGAATGGCTCGTCGGGTCGCTTCAGCATATGCTTTAACAATTTGTTTTATTTCATCAAGCGTTAGTGGACGTGATTCATTATTTTCTATTGTGACAGCTTCACTCGCACTCACTACATCGCCATCTGGCACTAAATGCTGAAGAGATTGGCGTCCTCCATGATGGATTTGCAAAATCGCCTTAGCCCCGCCTTGTTGAATAGCGTATGCGATTTTTTTTAAACTCGGGATATATTTATCTTCATGTGCTGCTATTTGTCCAGGGAATGCTTTCCCATTTGCAGCAACATATGCGCAAGCTGTGATGATCATTCCCGCGCCTGAAGCACGTTTTTCATAATAGGCAATTTCTTCGTCCGATACAGTGTCATCCTCATTTGCCGAATAAGTGGTCATCGGTGCCATAACAAGCCGATTGCGAAGTTCAATATTTCCATTTAAATTATATTTTTCGAAAAGTACATTCATCTTTGTTTATTCCTCCTTTTGCTATGACATGACTGTAACGAAACCTCCATTCATTTTCAAGCAGAAGAATCGCCTCGTTTATAAGCTTTACTTGGGATTGGGATATGATTAGGCGGAGGGGGAAGAAGAGAAATAGTACGTTTATGGGAAATAGAGGGTCTAAATTATTAGTTCACAATGATGCCTATTGCCGGAGTTGGGGTTGACATTATGCGTTGGTCGCGTTCTTTATCATCCGATGAACGGTCAGAAATGGCAGTTGGCATATGTACAGTTACTTGATTAACCACAAACGGGAACTTCCCTAAATTTAATCCATTAATATTCACGATGTATTGATAATACATGATGCCTGTACTTCGCGATTGATAATAATTGGTTTTCAGAGGATCGATTAATAATCCGGGGCGCTGGAAGTTAACAATGCTCGGATTCGGAAATTCAGGTATATATAATGGAGCAAAAGTGAACAGTCCTATCCATTCCTGAATAATTTATTGTGCAACTAAATATGCGATGGGGTATTTTGTAAAATTTGAGGATTAAAAGTGCAGGTACGGATTATGTCATACTAAGTGAGGATTAAGAGAACGCGATTGACGATTATCCTGTGCATAGCGAGGATTATATTTTACCGAGCCAGTTGACTAATCTTTTTTATGTGAAAATGAGCATTAAATGAATGAAAGCATCCCCTTTCCTTCCACGCCCACGCCCCGATACAAAAACTGAGCACAGCATAAACAGCATTTAAAGAAATTTTACATAAGATTTTGCACTCGACCGTGTTGTTCTCATTTTCGCTTTTGTAACGGGTGCATTTAAAATCCCGCTCTGATTGGTGCAAATGCAATAATTCCTGCTAATGATGCGGTAATAATTTTTTTCATAATTCCTCGTCTCCTTTAAGTAAATGTTCTATATCTATAGTTTATCGCCACCCTTCAATTCTGTAAAATTAGCTACCACGACTTGAATCGGTATCAAGACTTTTAGTAATTTTATATATACTTTGTCCTAATAAACTACAACCCGTCTGCCTTTTTAAACAAGAATAAAAGCACTAAACCGCCCGTTCAACTCCGACAGACATTGGAGGACCCGAAGCAAAAGTAAACGTTTCACCACTTTTGCAGCGGGCGCTGAAGATCTGTCTTTTTAATTTTGGGCTTTCATTTCAATTAACAGTTTTTTACAGGTACAACTAACAGTCTCGTTTCTTCAGTTAATATGTCTGTCTATTTTATTCGCCAGCTGAAAATCCCCGAGGAAATCTAAGTCTATTTTCAGCGAAGTGGCTAGATGGCAAAAAAAGAGGCAGATTCCCGCAACTGGGATGAAGAGGGATCCGCTATTAACGGGGGGCGGTCCGTTTAAGTGCCTCTTTAAGAAATAGACGGAAAAATTCCCCTTATTTAAAAAATACAATAAAAAATGCTCTCAATAGACGGAGAAATTCCGCCTATTGATCTAAAAAACATGAAAATGGAGTATTTTTCTTTGGATAACCGGAAAAATTCCTCTTATTTACTCCAAAAAGAGCCACA